>JASFGZ010000040.1:0-16402 GCA_050123495.1 Desulfobacterales bacterium | reverse complement strand
ACCATGCCGGGACAGAAGGAAATTATCGAACTTTTAAAGGACAAGGGCATCAGAGACCAATACAAAGTGGTTATCGGTGGCGCACCCACAGGCAAAGAGTGGGCGGACCAAATCGGTGCAGACCTATGGTGTGAGGATGCCAACTCAGCGCCCCGGATGATGGCCGCGCTTTTACAAAAGCAGTAAGCCTCAGCGTTCAATCCGTTTATTCAAACGTTGATTAATTCTTTTTTTGGCTTAGTCAAGATTTCTTGGTGTCAGGTTTCAGGTTTTCAGGTGTCAGGATTACGAACCTGCTGATCAGAGGCCTGACAGCTGGCACCCGAAACCTGACACCTCAAACTTTGGCGAATGCAAAAGATGCGATTGTAAAAAAATTTATAAGGAGGCTCCACCATGTCGACCCCCTATCGTCTCTGGGAAATCTTACAACGGTCCAATACAGGTCCGCATTGCGATGAAGATGATTTCTTGCCAAAAATATTCACACCGAAGCTGCAGGAAGTCATAAAGAAATATGAGATAACCTATGATCCCAAAACCCCGGTGCCCACCGACGACGATCTGGCAGACAGGGTGTGGCAGGCCGGCTGGGAGTTATTCCGCGAGGTGGGCCTTTTCAACACAGACACCCACCGGATCATTCAGGTCTCTGACGATGAAATCAAAGAAGCGCTCTATATGACCACGGGGGCATACTGGGTCGGCGCGGGCAAAGACGCCGTGTTATGGAAATACCGCCAGGTGGAGGATCGCGAGCCGCCATTTTGCATCTTCAGCCCGGACATAACCTGTGATGAAAATCTGCACCACTCCATGTGCCTGGCCTATCTCAAGGAGCCGCTTCTGGATGGTTTTTGTGCCCCCATCCTGGAAGACGCTATCGGCCAGAAAATCTCATCGGGCTCACCTACTGAAATCAACGGATGTACCCAGCATATATACAATCTTCGGCTGGCGGCAAAGCAGGTCGGCCGGCCCGGTGTTTTTTTTGTTGCGGTCGGCACCGCCGAGCACGACACCGGTCAGATTGCCGTATCTGACAACGAGTGGGGCGTGCGCACCACCGATTCTCGGCTTGTTGGGACGCTAACCGAGTTTAAAACCGCGGATACGCTGCTCAACCGGGTCACCCACTACGCGCAATATGGATGCTATACCGGCAACCTTACAGGCCCCATCTACGGGGGCTGGTGCATGGGTTCGGAGGGGGTTGCCGTTACCCTGGTGGCCTATAGTCTCAGCGGTCTGTGCATCCATGGTGCGATCTACAACCAGCATTTTCCCTTTCATCTGCACTGGGGCTCCAATACCACCCGAGAGTTACTCTGGCCCATCAGCGTGGCCGGACAGGCCATGGCGCGCAACAGCAAACTTTTGCATACCTCCAATGGCTTTTCAAACGCCGGCCCCATGACGGAAATGGTCCTATACGAAACCGCCTGTCATGCCCTTGTCAGCACGGTATCGGGATGGCACCTTTGGGAAATGGCCTCGGCTCGCAATAAATATAGAAATCGGGCCACCCCGATGGAGGCCCGTATTGGCATGGAAGTCGGCCATGCGGTAGCCGGCCAGGGAATGACAAGAGAGCAGGCCAATGCGCTGGCCCTGAGGCTATTGTCAAAATATGAAGACAGCGCCGCCGATGCCCCCATGGGCAAAGAATACCCGGAATGCTACGACGTGGCCACGGCGCTGCCGACCCCGGAGCACTTTGATATGTACCGTCGCGTCAAGGATGAGCTGGCTGAAATGGGGATCGAATTCCCATACTAATGGTCAGGACTTATGGGCCATTGCTATAAAAAGCAAAAATTTTCTTTCCAATGAATTGATTGTCCGATATGTCTACTGAAATGTCCGAATCATACCCAAAAATCTGGTTAAAGCTGAAGCGTTCTCCGGTAATGGATGTCACCAAATTCCTGATAGTGGTAGCAGTACTCATATGGGTTATGGCGCGCGGCACGCAGCAACTCGGTTATAACTGGCAATGGTACCAGATTCCCAAATATATCTTTCAGTTTCAGAACGGTGAATTTTCTTTTGGCCCCCTTCTGTTCGGGTTGTCCATGACGTTTCGTATTACCGCCTGGGGTCTTGTATTGTCGATGACCATCGGATTGGTGACTGCCCTTCTGCGGCTATCCGACTCTTTCTTTGCCAGGATCGTTGCCAGAGGATATCTGGAGCTCATCCGCAACACGCCGCTTCTGGTTCAAATCTTTTTCCTTTACTTCGTCCTGGCTCCCATCTTCGGCCTCAGCCGCTTTTTTGCAGGTGTCCTCGCCCTGAGTCTTTTCGAAGGTGCCTATGCCTCGGAAATTTTTCGTGCGGGCATCGTGTCCATTCACAGAGGCCAGTGGGAAGCCTCACACAGCCTGGGTCTGAACATATTTGACACCTACCGCTGTATCATCCTGCCACAGGCGATCCGGCGTATTCTCCCTCCCCTTACCAGCCAGGCCATCTCACTGATCAAAGACTCGGCCCTTGTCAGCACAATCGCAATTTATGATTTGACCATGGAAGGCAGAGCGGTTATCGCCGAAACATTTCTGACATTTGAGATCTGGTTCACAGTTGCTTTCATGTACCTCATTATTACGATAACGCTGTCTATTGTTGTCAATGTCCTGGAAAATCGGTTTCGAATTCAGACATGAGGCCACAAGGAGGATTATTCTGTGCAAGAAAAGAAATTGGGTGATTATATTGTGACGGTGGACAAGATCGGCAAAACCTTTCCCAACGGTGTTTGTGCATTGCGAGATTTTTCCACCCGAATCCGTCGCAGTGAGGTGGTGGTCATCATCGGCCCATCCGGTTCGGGAAAATCGACGTTTTTGCGTTGCCTCAACGGATTGGAAGAGATCGATAGCGGATCGATCGTTATTGACGGGACGCCGCTTGACGAAAACAAAAAAAATAGACTGGAGATCCGCAAAGAAGTCGGTATGGTTTTCCAGTCGTTCAATTTGTTTCCCCACAAAACCGTGCTCGGAAACATAACCCTGGCGCCCGGCCTGGTGCGAAAAAAAAGCAAGGCGGAGGCCAAGAAGATGGCCATGGACCTCCTGATGAAAGTTAATATTCCGGAAAAAGCGGACAGTTACCCTGCTCAGCTGAGCGGGGGCCAGCAGCAGCGGGTTGCGATTGCCAGGGCGCTGGCACTGCATCCGAAAGTAATGATGTTCGATGAGGCCACATCCGCTCTGGATCCTGAAATGATTGGTGAAGTTTTGGACGTTATGAAAAACCTTGCCAGAGAAGGAATGACCATGATCGTCGTCACTCATGAAATGGGCTTTGCCCGAGAGGTCAGCGACCGGGTGATCTTTATGGAAGACGGTTGCATTGTCGAAGAAGGAACGGCTGAGCATTTTTTCTTAAACCCGCAGAAAGAGCGGACCAAGCTGTTTCTCAGTCAAATTTTATAAATGGGGTAACAAATAACCAATAACTATTAACCAATAACATTTAGTTATTAAAGGAGGGGATGATGAGAAAGCAATTCTTGGTTTCAGCAATTGTGCTTGTAAGTGTTTTGGTTCTCGGTTTGGCTGCCAGCAGCTCTGCAGGGGAAATCCAGAGAAAGCTGGTAGCAGAAAGCGCCATCGAACAGATCGCCAAACGCGGGGTCATCAAGGTGGGTATGGACGTTTTTGTGCCATGGGCCATGAAAGATAAAAAGGGGGAACTCATCGGCTTTGAGATCGATATCGCCAAAAAACTGGCCGAGGACATGGGCGTCAAAGTGGAGTTTGTTCCCACGAAATGGTCCGGAATTGTTCCCGCCCTGATTACCGGCAAGTTTGATGTGCTGATCGGCGGGATGACAATTACGACCGAGCGCAACCTGAAGATCAATTTCACAAGGCCTTATTACTATACCGAGCAGGGGTTAATGGCGCATAAAAAGAAAGCCGCGGGCTTTAAGGTCGCCGACTTCAACCGCGCGGATGTCACCATCGCCGCCAGATTAGGCTCAACAGCCGCCATTGCTGCGAAGCAGCGCTTTCCAAAAGCAAAACTGCGCCTCTTTGATGACGAGCCAGCAGCGGTTCAGGAACTGCGCAACGGTAATGTGCACGCCATGGTTTCGGCGCAACCTCTGCCGTCAAGCACCGCCTTGGACTATCCCGATACGATCATGGTTTATGACGAAGTGATGATGCTTGAGGCGATCGGCATTGGCGTCCGCAAGGGCGACAACGAGACCCTCAACTTGATCAACAACTGGATTGAGATTAACCGAAACAACGGGTGGATTCAGGGTAAATACGCATACTGGTTCAAATCAAGGGACTGGAAGAATCTTATTGAATAGCTTTTCCCTTAATCGATCGTTCCAAATTTTAAAAAGGATTATTTTTTTCTATTTAATGAATTCTATCGATTATTATTTTTAAAATTTGGAACCCTTCGGGATTGCCGATTTCACCGCATCTACGGCGTCAGATGCCGTCCCGCATAGTTAATGATAGCGGAACGACATCTTCCTTATAGCTACGGCAACCTCGACAATCGCTCAATTGAGGTTTTGGTGAATAGCTTGCGGCGACAGGGCATAAAACAGGTCCTGTGGCCGCCCTATCAGTTAGTTTTTATTCGTTATTTGTTGTAACGGAACTAAGAGAAATACAGTGCTGCAGAAGAAAAGCAAAATTACAACCCTTGACGTTCTGGTATTGCTCGCCCTTCTCGGGGGGCTGACCTATATTATCTATCAGGTCAAGGTCAAACTCAACTATAACTGGCAATGGGGAATCATTCCCCAGTATCTCTTTCGTTATGATGCAGAATCCGGGAAGTGGGTGTCCAACTACCTGATCCATGGCCTACTCACCACTCTGCGCCTGAGCTTCTGGGGTACCCTGCTGGCCACCATTCTCGGCACGCTGATGGGGCTGCTGCGCGTGAGCAAAAGCCTGTTTCACCGAATGATCGCGCGCTCCTATGTTGAGCTCATGCGCAACCTTCCGCCGCTGGTCATTATCTTCATTTTCTATTTCTTTATCAGCGACCAGATAATGCCGATCATCGGCATTGACGATTTCCTCAGATCCAGTTCTCCGGGAACCCAACGGCTCTTTGAGGTCCTTTTTTCACCGCCGCAATTTGCGTCGGCATTCATCGCCGCCCTCTTCACGCTGGCTATCTTCGAAGGCGCCTATATCACGGAGATCGTGCGTGCCGGTATCGAGTCTGTGGAGAAAGGACAATGGGAGGCATCCCACGCGCTGGGTCTGTCAAAATATCATAACATGCGCCATATTATTCTGCCCCAGGCGATGCAACGTCTCCTGCCGGCCCTCGCCGGGCAGTTCATCTCTCTGATCAAGGATTCGGCGATTGTTTCCGTAATATCGATCCAGGAGTTATCCTACCAGGGAACCCAATTAATGGCTTCTACCTACCTGACGATCGAAATCTGGATTACGATCACCGCCCTTTATCTGCTTATGACCTTGACGTTTTCCCTCGGCGTTGGAAAACTCGAAGCGTATATGGCCAGAAGCCAGGCCTAGTCCAATTGAGCGCAAGCGCTCAATTGGAAGTTAATGGATATTTGTTATTCGTCGATCAAAAAAAGGTATCAGGTTTCAGGTACACGTTCCGAGGGTGATAAGAAAATATTAAGGAAACACTATGAACAGCAGAAACTGCGATAGGGGTTTGCAATGAAATCACGTAACTTTATAGCCCTAAGTCTGTTCGCCATTTTCATCATAGCTGGGTGCGCTTCAACCAAGATCACCGACCGCGAGGTAATCGTGACAGAAAAGATCCCTCGGCCCAATCAAATCTGGGTGTACGACTTCGCCGCTACGGCATCTGATCTTCCAGCCGACTCCGTTCTCGCCGGTCAGCATTCCGAGCACCCCACGCCCCAAACCGCCGAGCAGATCGAGACCGGCCGTAAAGTGGGCGCTGAAATTTCAAAGCAGCTGGTCGAGCAAATCCGCTGAAATGCCGGCTGGCTGCTCGACTCCAGACTTTTTGAATTTTGCAGACACTGCAACGAAACATGAAAAATACTCTTATGAATGACATCACGCAAAAATGAAGAGCCGATTCATATACATAATTTTAGCGATCATGTTAGTGATATTAGTCACTCCATTTATTAGACACAGCGGAATAACCGGTCACCTTTTCACTACCTTGCTTGCAGCCCTGATTCCTTTAACCAGCTTCTATGCCTTAACCGCAGATAGGAATCGAGCGATTATTATCCTCTTTATCGCTGCACCTTTTGTGATACTTGACGGCATGAGCATGTTTTTCACAAACCGCTATTTGATGATTGCCGCAATTAGTTTTGGAACAATTTTATATATTTATATCATAGTCTTATTGGTGATAAATCTTTTATCCTACCGAGTGGTAACAGCCGACCTCATCTATTGCGCTATATCTACCTATTTTTTAATTGGAGTCATGTGGGCTGGTATTTATATTGTTCTGGAGGGTATTTCTCCCGGTTCGTTTTCAGGGATATCCGAAACTGCGGATTTGCTTTATTTCAGTTTCGTCACCCTTACCACAGTGGGATTCGGTGACATAACGCCCCAATCAATACTTGGCAAACGGCTTGCGGTATTCGAAGCAGCCATGGGAGGCATTTATTTGGCAGTTATTATTGCAATGATCGTTGGGAGATATATGACAATGCAGGCTGAGCAAGATTCTGAAAGCGAACTAAATTCTAAAAAATAAAGCTTTATTTTGCTGATACTGAGAACTTATCACAAGTTCATCTCAATTACCGATAACGGCCCCTTTTGCCTGTTGTTGAGGAAATCAACCGCGCAACAGGCCTGAATCGCTGCGCCCAGAGGCATGGCCTCTTCATTAAAATCAAAAAACGGGCTGTGAAGCGGGTGGGTGAAACCCAGGGCGGGATTTGCGGTTCCCAGGAGCCAGTGAACACCGGGGACCTTCTGATGGAAATAGGCGACATCTTCTCCGGTCATGCTGGGGGTCTGCAGGTCGATGACCTTGTCTGCGGGGACAATTTTGGCCGCTGAACGCTTGAATTCCGCTGTCAGCTCCGGATGGTTGAATACCGACGGATACTCCCGCTTCACTGTAAGACGGCAGGTTCCCCCGCTGGTTCGGGCCACTCCCTGAGCCGCCTCGTCTAACGCATCGGCCAGCGCTTCGCGCTTATCCGGATTGAGGGTCCGGATGGAGCCTGTCAGCGTGACCTCATCAGGAATAATGTTGCTGGCCGTTCCCCCCTGAACCATACAAAATGAAAGGATTGCGGGATCCAAGGGATTTATTCTCTTGGAGACGATGGTTTGGCCGGCCATAATCATCATTGCCGCCATGATGACAGGATCCACGCCTTCATGCGGGCTGGCGACGTGGCAGCCTTTGCCGATCATCCTCAGAACAAATTCAGCCGATGAGATCGTGCAGAAGCCGGATTTTATTCCGGCGCTGCCTTCCGGCAAATCAGGGTTCAGGTGAAGCGAAAAGATCCCATCGACATCCGGATTCCTAAGGGCACCATCCGCTATCATGGGTATGGCACCGCCGGGCGCCTTATCTTCGCTGGGCTGAAAGACGAACTTGACGCTGCCCTTGAGAAGATCCGAGAATTTACAGAGCAAACTCGCGGTTCCCAACAGGATGGCCGTATGCCCGTCGTGGCCGCAGCAATGCGCGATACCGGGCCTGGCCGAAGCATAGGGAACGTCATTTTTTTCTTCGATTGGCAGTGCATCCATGTCCGCACGCAGGGCAACACATTTTTCCGTTTCCTTGGCAGACAGCGTGGCGACAACGCCGTAACCGCCGATGCCGGTGCGCACATCGAGCCCAAGATGCTTTAAATATTCGGCAACAATCCGGGATGTTCGCATTTCCTGGGTTCCGAGTTCGGGGTGCTTATGCAGATCTCTGCGGATTTCCCGCATCGGGTTTAGGAGATTCCCGGCTTCTTTTAAAAAACGATGTTGCTTCATGGTGGCCAGCCTTTTTGTGGAAGTGGTTTCAAAACCTCAGATCAGGTTCAAGGGCCCCGCTGAAGCGGGATTACATATCTGATCTTAAAAAATTAAGGTATGCATCAAGGCGTCCCGCGAATTGAAAACGGAGCGTACACGTAAGTACGTGAGTATTTCAATTTGCGGGACAACGCAGCCATTGGAGCCTTTTGAGCCCCTTAAATGTTCTTTCAAACAGATGCGAAATTCCGCTTCTTTAAGCGGGGAGATGGGGTTTTGAAACCACTTCTGATTCACCTTTGCTCCCTTTGGGTTAGGGGATCTTCTCAATCCGGACGGGAACGGCTTTTAACAGAGGAAACCCACTGATCGGATCATTGATATTATCGTATGTCACAAGGTTCACATTGCTACCCTGCCAGCCGTGTGGAATTTCAACGAAACCCGGAAGAATTTGCGCCTCGTCGACTATTTTTACCCGGACCTGCACCGCGCCGATTTCCGATACGACCCGAACCTGTTCCGTGTTTTCGATTCCCAGTCTCTCTGCATCTTTGGGATTCATCTCCATTTCTGCGACGGGAAAGGCTTTACGAAACTTTGGAATATTGTGATATCTGGAGTGGTAGTAGAGCGGGTTGCGCGCGCCGGTGTTCAGTACAAAGGGAAAATCGTTGTTGGGATGACGAAGGTAGCGGGGCGGGATATACGCCGGGATCTCCGGGAGATTGAGTTCTTTCAAATATTGTGATGTAAATTCAACCTTTCCGGAACGCGTCGGAAAGGGCTGGGTTTCATATTTCTTGTAACGCACCGGTTTGTAAACAATACCTTCAGGATGCTTTTGCAGCTCTTCCAGAGAAATGCCGGTCGGCTCGAGAATCCAGCGGTTCACCTGTTCTTCGTTCGCCCACGGAAAATATTCTTGCCCAAAACCGAGGCGGTGGGCCAGATCATGCCACAGAGCGTACTCATCATGCACACCCGAAACCTCCGCCACTTTGGAAGAAAGCGCAACCATTTGGTATTTTGGGTGAAAATGGAGTTCGGATCTTTCAAGAAACGTGGCCGCAGGCAGAACATAATGCGCCAGCTCGGCAGTTTCAGTGAGGAACAGGTCATTTACCACCAGGAGTTCCAGTGAGGAAAGCGCCTGTCTGACTTTTTTTGAATTGGGGTTGTTAATCGCCGGATTGGCCGCAGTCATGATGAGCCCTTTGAGGGGGTATTCACCATTTCCGAGCATGTAATCCATGGCCGTCATTGTGTGGCACTCCCAGCGGTAATCATAAAGGGCCGGAAACTTATCCGCTCCGATCGGCTTCTGATCGCGGAGTGAAATCTCATCACACAAGGAGAGTTTGCGCTCTCCCATTGGTTCCGGCCAGGTAAATCCCCCCTTGATATCAAGCGCGCCGCAAAGGGCCGCCAGGCAGGCGATCACGCGGACGTCGTTGACGCCATTTTCCTGGTGTTCTAACCCGATCCCCGGGAAAATAGTTAACCGGGGAAGGTTGCCCGAAACCATTTCGGCGAGCGTATTAAACGTTTGCCGGTCCACCCCGCTCTGTTGCTGCACGAATTCCGGGGTAAATTTTTCGGCGTAGCGAGCAAACGCTTCAAAGCCGATGGAATATTTATCTACAAATTTTTGGTCATAGGCATTGGCTTCTATCAGGTGCCGACACAATCCCCACGCCAGGGCGCCATCGGTTCCGGGCAGGGGGCGCGCAACGACATCGGCTCTTTTTGTGGTTTTATTCAGACGCGGGTCGATGACGATGAGTTTAGCGCCCCGTTTTTGGGCGTTCACAACCTCGCGCATATACGCCGAATGGCTGACGGAGAGATTGGTGCCCCATAGGATAATCAGAGCCGCATGTTCAAATTCCGGATGAGAATTCCAGAACCCGTGCACCAAAAGAAAACCCAGGTAACGGCCATTAAAACAGGCAGAATCATTGGACAGATAATTGGGAGATCCAAAGGCATGGATAAAGCGTCTGGCATAATCTTCTTCCTGGTAGTACCCGATGGCCTCTCCCTTCCAGACGCCTAGAGACCGGGCGCCATATTCCTGCCGGATATGAAGAATCTTCTCGGCAATCTCATCGAAAGCCTGATCCCGGTAGATTTCCATGAAAGAACCATCCGGCTTTTTCTTGAGCGGGCTTAAGAGTCGATCTTTATGGTAGAAAAGTTCCCTGGCAACCCGGCCTTGCACACAGATCGGTCCCTGATTCGCCGGGTGTTCATCCAGAGCGGAAAAATCCACAATCGTCCCATCGCGGATGTGCACATTCATCCCACAGCGAATACCGCACTGGCGGCAAAGGGTTTGGACGGTACCGTTTTGAATAGCTGTGTTTACATTCATTGGAGAAGAGATCTCAATTTCAGCTCGATATATACAACCGGTAAAGCGTATAAAGTTTTGAAATATCAGAAGAAAGTTTGATTGTCAACGACAATTGCCGGGAATAGTACAGGTGTGTGGGAACATAAGAGTAGAGGTTATCGCAAAATTAGTAGTTCATCTTGGAAGACAGAGAAAAAAAGTTGGAAAGATGCTCTAAAGTCAGAAGTACCTAAGATGCTTAAAGTGAGTTAAAGTGCCTAAAGTTAAGGAATTCTGGTATTTAAATATAAAAAAGAAGGAGCCCAGCGACACCAGACCTCAAGGCACTTCGAACTTTAGTTCACTTTAGTCACTTTTCTTTAAGATGGGTTCTAGTGTGGGTTAAAACTATAATAATTCTATCTGAATATGGCCCGGCGCTCTATCCTAACTCTGCCATTTTCCACCCATCCTTTTCTGCGGTCAAGATCGCTCCTTCTGAATCGGAGTGTTCTTCTCTCAGGAAAATAATCAAAATTGGTGCATTTTCGTCTGTCTGATATTGAACGTCTTCCGCCATTATCTTTCATTTATGTTTGTCTCCACTGAATTTCTTTTCGCACCGCTTATTTGGCAAATTAATGTTTTTCATCTAAATACTTAAACATTAATATTGCAAAAATACCGATAAGTATCATGGCGATATTAACAATCAGTGCCATCTTTACCTCCTTTTACGCATGGATAAATAAATTAAAGAGGCGATTATGCATTCATAAAATGCAAAACCTGTACCATTTTTCATTTAAAATTTTTGTTAAAAAATACAGGATGTTAAGGATGACAGGATGGAATTCCAAAATTGGAATGTGTACAATATCATACAAAGCGTAAGATATTTTATAATTAAACTTGACAAAATAGTGTAGCATTTGTGTAATCGCCACCAAAATTTAGGTGGCATGCAAGTTTTGCAGGATCATAAAGGAAAGCGAATTGATGAGTGACCCGATCTTTTTTTCCGAAACAAAGGCCGAAATCGTCCGACACGGCCGACCATTTATCAAGATGCACGGCCTGCGTAACGATTTTATTGTTGTGGACGGGCGCCGGAAACCTTTCCGGCCTTCTGTTGGAGAGATCGTCAGGATCTGCGACCGGCACGAAGGTGTGGGCGGCGATGAATTGATCATTGTCGAACCGCCGCGAGGCGGATCAGCGGGCGTTGCTGGGTATGCCTTTGTGCGCATCTTCAACCCGGACGGCCGCGAAATTGAGGCCTGTGGAAATGCCAGCCGCTGTCTGGCTTGGCTTTTCATGCAGGAGAGTGGCCGCAAAGAGGTGATGATCGACACCTTGGGTGGTCTACTCAGATGCCGCCATGTCGGCGAAAAAGAGGTGGCCGTCGAGATGGGTAAACTGCGAACTGAATGGCAGGATATCCCCCTGGCCCGAGAGATGGATACCCTCCACCTGGAAATCGGCGCCGGGCCCCTCCAGGACCCGGTGGGCATGAACATCGGCAACCCCCACGCTGTTTTTTTTGTTGACGATCTGGATGCCGTCGATCTGACCACCAATGGCCCCCAACTGCAAAAGCATCCGCTTTTTCCGCAAGAGGCCAACATTGGCGTCGCGCAGCTGATTGATTCGGAAACCCTCAAGCTTTCCGTTTGGGAGCGACCGGGAGTGCTGACCGCCGCTTGCGGAACGGGTGCCTGTGCTGCGGTCGGCGCAGCCCATCGCAGGGGGCTTACGAAGGCAAAGCGCATGAAAGTGATCATGCCGGCCGGATCAATGGAAATCGAACTAAAAGCAGATAATTCCGTTATCATGATCGGACCAGTTGAAATCTGTTATACAGGCTATCTTCCGATAAAATAAATGAAAAACAAACGTGCCACCCGGCAAGACCATTAGGGCGTGCAGAAAACGGTTTGCCCTAAGGAGGAAAATGATTTTGTCACTTTACCATCAACATGTTTGACAACCAAACACTAAACACTCTCGTGAGACGAGGTGGCACGAGGAAAAACCATGAACAGAGCCATCATAAACTTCGATAAGACCTCTTTGGATACCATTCACGCATATTCCCTGGAACTGTTACACGATACCGGTATCCGATTTCCCAGTGAAAAAGCATTGGCGATTTTTAAAAAACACGGAATCCGTGTCGATGGATCCATGGTGCATTTTGAAGAAAAGGATATTCAGACAGCCCTTAAAACTGTTCCAGCGGCGTTTACCATTGAAGCCCGTAATCCCTCCCGAAGCATCCGGATCGGAGAAACCCACTATGTGCTGGCGCCCGGCTATGGCCCGCCGTTTATCATTGAACCGTCCGGTGAAAAACGCAATGCCACCCTGGCGGATGTAGAGACATTCTGCAAACTGGTTCAGATTTCAAAGGTTATCGACTTTAACAGCGCCATTGTGGTGCAACCCAATGACGTTCCAGCAGAAACGGCCTATCTAGACTTGCTGATGGCGACGGTGACGCTGACCGACAAACCCATTATGGGCAGCTCGACCTCTGAAGCAGCCGCCCGGGACTCACTGAAACTGGCGGAAATGATCTGGGGGCGCCTGAACAGACCGGTCATGATATCGTTGATCGATTCCCTATCGCCCCTGCAGTATGCCACCGAAAGCGTTGAAGCATTAATGGTGTTTGCCGAAGCGAGCCAACCCCTGATCATTCACTCCGCCTGTACGCTGGGATCCACCGGTCCCATTACGATAGCTGGATCTTTGGTGATCTCCAATGCCACTACCCTGGCGGGGATATGTCTGGCACAGCTGATTAATCCCGGAACGCCGATCGTCTATGGTTTAGGCGGCAACCCTATGGACATGCGCACGGGAGGATACGTCAATGCCACACCCGAAGATGCCAAGCACGTCGCCATGGTTACGGCCCTGGGACGATACTACAACATCCCCTGTCGAAGCCATGGATCGCTGACCGAGTCTTTCTGTCTCGACTACCAGGCCGGTATGGAGTCGGCGGTGATGCTGACGGCGGCAGCCTTGAGCGGTGTCCATGTGAGCCTTCACGCCTGCGGCACATTCGGCTCCATGCTCACCATGAGTTTTGAAAAATTCATTGCGGACGAAGACCTTTGCGGTGCGGTCAAAACATTGCTAAAACCGGTCGAGTTTACCCAAGAGACATTTGCTATGGACCTGATAAAGCAGTTGGGCACATCCGGTAATTATCTGATGGAGGACCATACCGTCAGTCGCTGCCGGGATGAATTCTTCATTCCCGATTTGAGTAACCGGAGCATTTATGACAAATGGTTTGCAATGGAACCCCGGGATATAACTGCAAGGGCCCGGGGTATTCTGGCAAAGCGGCTGGCGGAATATGAAAAACCGGAGATGGACCCGAAACTGGAGAAGAACCTGATTCAATACGTTGATGATCGCAAGTGCAACAGGTGATTTCAGTTTGAATACCGGGAAGGTTACTCATTCATCTTTAACACACAAAAGACACGATAGGCTGTGCCTTTCCAAAAGCCGACCAGCAATAACTTCTTATCATCTTCTATGCTTTTTCTGACAAAATAATTTACATGATCATAGGTTTCTAATTCAGGGTTGAACAAAATCCGTGCATAACCCTTGTCCCACATGATTTCATGATCATGAGCATAAAACCAGGGCATCCTCGATTTTGCGGCCGCGATATCCAAATCTTTGTATGGATTCTCTTCTGTAAAAAATGAAAACTCGCCGCCAAAGTGGCGCTTACCGTCTACCTTATCGATGAGGACGACACCGTGATGCGGGTAAAAGGGATCTCTATTATCGGCCTCATGAAAACACATTCCACTATAAACACCGGAAGCAGGCATGGCGGTAAGGCCGGCACTTTCACAAAATTTGTTCCAAATTTTAAGTGATGGCGTTTGGCAATATTGGCCTTTTTCCCCGCAGGCATTTGGAAAACAGCTTTCGCGATCGGATGGATTAGAGGCTCCGAGACAACATACGATAACCGTAAGACCAAAAATTTTCGTAAAAACAGATTTCTTCATTGAACCGGTCTCATTGGCCGGAATTCATCGTTCTTTAAATTATCTCGACACAGATCCAAGTATCAGCTGCCAGCAGTTTAGGTTTGTTTTTCATCACTTTTCCCTCATCTTCTCCAGCTTTTTCTCCACAAACTTTTTCTGGTTTTGAGCGCCCACACAGGCCAAAAGATGGCTGGCTTCAAGTTCCAGTGTCTGCTCAAAACTGGCGTGCAATCCCTGATCAATGGCAATGCGGGAAAGTTTAAGAGATAGAGGGGATTTTTCTCCGATTCTTTGTGCCATGGACAATGCCTCATCTAAGAGGCTGTCGGCCGAAACCACATTGTTTGCCAGCCCGATACGCATGGCTTCATGGGCATTTATAAAGTCACCCGTGAAGACGAGTTCTTTGGCCTTGCCAAGCCCGACTATTTGCGTAAGCAGTTTCGTTCCAGCGGTTGTGATGGTCAGTCCGACTTCGGTCTCTGGAAATCCGAATTGGGCATCTTCAGCAGCTATCCTTATGTCACAGCTCATGGCAAATTCACACCCGCCTCCAAGTGCATATCCCTGAACTGCTGCTATTAAAGGTTTTCCCAGATCCATCACCACACGCTGCACTTCCTGAAGTCCCTCTGTTTCTTCAATCCAGTCCTCGAAACTTTTTCCGGCGGATGTTTCTTTCAGGTCCTCCCCTGCGCAAAAAGCCCTTCCGGCACCCGTTAGAATGACCGAGACGACGTCCTCATCCTGCTTCGCCGTCTTAAGTTGCGCGATGAGCCCGTTTATAAGATCCCTGGTTATGGCATTAAGCCGCTCCGGTCGATTAAGGGTAATAATCGCAACGTTTTTCTGTTTTTCATAAAGGACTGCTTTATTCGTCATGCAAGCCTCCAGATTTGGGGTTTAAGGGTTCCGGCTTCATGCATCCTGCGCAGTTCATTCTTTAAGATCTTTCCCGTTTTTGTCATTGGCATCTCTATAAGAAACGTCACTTCCCGGGGATAGGCATGCGCCTCGAGCCTTTTTTTCACATGTTCTTTAATGCTTTCCTCAAGGGCCTTATCGGGTGTCAGCCCCTCTTTGGGTAAGATAAACGCTTTTACAATTTCTCCTCTGATGGGATCAGCGACTCCGATAACGCCGACCAACGCAACTGCCCAATGTTTCATTAGACACGCTTCCACTTCACCCGGTCCGATCCTGAAGCCGGAATTCAATGGCATCCGGACCAAAAAGGGTGAGAAGCTGCACAGCGATGGCGCCCAGTTTATAAATCGCGATGGGTGAAATTAAGGTTTCAGGACGCTGAGAAAGCAAAATGCCGACTCTGTCGGCCCGTTTGATATCATTTGCTTTTAAGGCGTTGGCGAGCTGGTTTGATATGTCTCTTAAATCCCGGAATGTGTACTTCTGCTCCATTCCGTGAGGGTCTATATAGATGAGCGCTAACCGTGTTTTGTCGCCGGCCCACTTATCACAGACATCGACACCGATGTTGAAATATTTAGGGATCTCCCACTTGAAGCTATTGCACAATTCCTCATAGGTTCTTCCCCTGAGCATTTTTACATCTCCCTAAATTGGATTCTCCTAGCCCGGAAAGACAACCGCACCTCCACCCCAGGTGGCATCTTCTTCTGATATGCGATCGACTTCTTCCGAGGCGCCGGTTGAAGTGGTTGGACTGCTGACTGATTTTGAATACCAACCCATCCGGGTGTTCATATCGGTGTTGTTCATTCCGCAGGCACCCACCTTGATAAGCACTTCGTTGGCTTTGGGTTCAGGCACAGGTAAATCATCACGAACAGTCAATTTTTCGAATCCCCCGTGTCCTACAAGAACCGCCGCTGTCATTAAATTTGGAAGAACCATTTCACCCTCTCCCTTTCCGGCAGCATCGGCTGATGGTTAGGTGATTTTTACTTCCCCGTTTTAGGTTGGATTTCGCATTTGACCACAGCTTCATTTTGAGATGCTTTATTGCCGGCTTCGTATGTTAGCCAGAGGACGGCTTTTAAATTCATTTCCGGATGCTCCCAGGAGGCATATAATTGTCTAAAATGCGC
>JASFGZ010000039.1:0-16404 GCA_050123495.1 Desulfobacterales bacterium | reverse complement strand
ATTTCGAAGGTGAAAGCATTCTCTCCTATGATAAGAATAAGATGCAGGCATTACGCGAAAAGATGCAGATCATCTTCCAGGACCCTTTCTCTTCCCTCAACCCCCGCAAGACGGTTGCGCACATCATTGGCGAGCCTCTGCTTGTCCACGGGATGCGGAGCAGAAAGCAAAGAGACGAAAGGGTACTCGAATTACTGCGGGTGGTCGGGCTGCGCAAAGAGCACATGCGCCGCTATCCTCACCAATTCTCCGGGGGTCAGCGGCAAAGAATCGGTGTCGCCAGAGCGCTGGCGCTGCAACCCAAGCTGATCGTCTGCGACGAGGCCGTATCCGCGCTGGACGTTTCGATACAGGCGCAGGTCATTAATTTACTCAAAGATCTGCAGGATGATTTCGGGCTGACCTATCTCTTCATCTCCCATGATTTAAGCGTGGTCGAACATGTCAGTGATCGCGTGGCCGTCATGTACCTGGGCAAAATCGTAGAGTTCGCACCGAGCAAAGCCCTCTATCAGACGCCGCTGCACCCCTATACCCAGGCGCTGCTTTCGGCGGTACCTGTTCCCGATCCTGCTCTCAAAAGTAATGGAAGGATAATTCTAAAAGGAGATGTCCCCAGCCCTATCGACCCGCCGCCGGGCTGCAGCTTTCACCCGCGTTGTCTTTTTGCCAGAGATATTTGCAGTAACAGGGAACCGGAATTCAGGGAAATTCGAGATAAGCATTTTGTTGCCTGTTTCTTTGCCGGCCAGTTACGAATAAAAGAGTAGCCGCCCATATTAGAACTTAATCGGCCTTCCTATACTTTATTTATTTGTAAATCCAATTACATCATCAGGCAGCCAGTCTTCTTCGCCAGCTTCGGTCCGACACCAGGACCACCCGTTCATCTTACTTTAGATTTCAACCCTGACGCTGCTTCCCGCCATAAGCTCTTTCGCCGAATAATCGGATAAAGCAACCCCTTGATGATTAAATTTTTTTATCAGATGAACATATTTAAGCTTGATTTAAATATCCTTTAAGAGTTTATTGGCCGGCGATTCCACCATGGCTTCGCTGAAGTCTTTTAACGCATCGAACAGCGCCTGGTGGCCCTCGGTTTTGGCAACCGGTATGTCTTCGGTCCCCTTATGATCAAGCGCTTCCAAAACGTATTGAATGGTCATCTTGTTGATGTCGTGGGCGGGTTGATAGGCGAATTCTTTATCGGCTTCGGTCCGGATTTCTGACACCAGATCGCTCGCAACCAGATCAAATAGGATGCTATGCACCAGACGAATCGGTATTTCTAACTGGTCGGAAATCTGTATATCCGTTATTGGCTTGTCGCCATTTGCGAATTTTTTGATCAACAGATGGGCAATTTGCAATGTAAGCAATTTTTTAAAGCCAGGACTGACTTTAAGGGAATCCGGTTCATACTCATAGGTATTCACATTCTGATTGGCAAAGGACAGCTCGGCACCGAACAGGACAATCCACCAGCTGATCTGAACCCACATCAAAAACAGCGGCAGTGCTGCAAAACTACCGTAAATGGCGTTGTATTTTGCGGCACCGATTTGAAAGCTGATATACGCCCCCTGGGCAATCTGGTAAAGCGTCCCGGCAACCACCCCACCCAGTAAACCGGCTTTAAAATTCACCCGGGTATTGGGCATGATAATATAGAGAAGGGTAAACAAAACCCAGATCAAAGCATAGGGCATAAATTTCAACAAAAAAGAAATCAACGGGCTAAAAACGCCCAGCAACGCCACTTTCTGGGTTATTTGCGTGACCTGGGTTGTGATAAATACGGTCGCACTGCCGCTCATCAGCACCAGAATGGGGCTGATCAGCATGATTGACAGATAGTCACTAAATTTCCGGCCCCAGCTTCGCTGTTTCTTAATTTCCCAGATATCGTTTAAAGCCATTTCAATATGCCCGAGAACCTTGAGAACAGACCAGAAAAGAACCAGCAGGCCAATTCCGGCAATGAGCCCGCCCCGGGTCTCTTCGAGCAGCGAATTCGCAAAATGAATGACCTGGCTTAAAATTTCTTCCTGCCCGGGAAACCTTTCGAAAAGTTCGTTTTCCAACCGTCTTTCAAACCCAAAACCCTTGGCAACCCCAAAAAACATAGCCACCACCGGAACGATGGAAAGCAGTGTGTAAAACGTCAAAGAAGATGCCCGCATTAAACAACGGTCTTCATTATAACCGCGAAATGCCAGGAGGATAATTCGGAGTTGCTTGATCAGAAAGGATTTGCCGAAAGGCAGATCTGCAAGTCGAATCCGCCAGATATCAACTTTGATAAAATTGAAGAATTTAGAAATTAGATCACGAATATCCTGTTTTGAATTCGATTTCACTTTGTACACCTTTAAACCAAGCGTTCGTGGTGTATTGTCTGTTGTCCGCTGTAAAAATTCAATGCGCAACGGACGACGAACAACGGACAACTGACAAGACGGATTTAGCGCCTATGTTATTTTAGTTTATTGAAATTTAACTAGTAGGAATGCCAGTTTATTTTATGCGCTTAAATACCGCATAGGTCTTCATAAAAGCAGGAAAACCGGCGGTTGGGATCAGCAACAGTAAGGCATGCATGATTTCAGCTTCACCAACACCCGCCGTTTTTGCTTTGCGGATATGAGTCTCAAGAGCGCGTTTATGGTTGCACGCACCGGAGATCGCAATTTTAATTAGCCATCGACTTTTTTCGTCTAAAGGCCCGCCCTTTTCATGAACCTCTTTGCCCAGAGCTTCATGTTTAAGGTGGATTTCGGGAAATTCTTCTTTAAACTGGCTAAAGATTTTATGAACATCTTCCATAATGTCTGTCCTTTATATTTGTATACGGATAAAAAATTAAAGTGAACAATTTTGGAATGTTGCCAGCATAGCAATATCTTAATGGGATGTAAATAAAGGTTTGGGATAGGATTCTTAATTTCTGATAGAATGTATTGAAAAGCGATTAATCTTATTTACATACAAATGGGGAAATGGACTGAACGACTGACAGCTAAACGCTGTATTTAAAACAAACAGATGTTGCCTAAAAATTACAAACAATTCTACAGAGATTCTCTCTTCCAGCCGCACATGTGAAATCGGGCTATCCCAGCACAGCGGATTGTATTATGAGTCGATAATTTATCTGGTTGATAAATGTACCCAAACGATCTAATTAATCATTCGGAGCAAACTTAATGAAAGAATTTACCAAAGATCAAATTGCGGCCTTGTCCAATTTGGTCGCGGATGACCGCTTCTCAGTTGGCCAATCCAGCCGCGAATTGCATCTGCATGATATATCCGCTCACCGCGGAACCCTGCCGGCAGCTATTATCTGGCCGATTACAACCGAGGAAGTTTCTAAAGTTCTATCCTGGGCATATACTCAGGAAGTACCGGTTACCCCGTGGGGCGCCGGTACCAGTACCGAGGGCAATCCGGTACCCACCAGAGGCGGACTCGTAATGAATATGACGCAGATGGATAAAATCCTTGAAATTCGATCCCAGGATCTTCAGGCCGATGTCCAGCCCGGTGTCCTGCGCAAAGAGTTGAATCGCCAGGCCGGAAAGCAAGGTTTGTTTTTCCCGCCTGACCCTGGTGCCGATGCGTCCATCGGCGGAATGATTGCCAATAACGCATCCGGATATGTCATCGGGCACGCCGGTGACGGGAATCTGCATGTTGTGCTGGTCGGAGACCCGAATGATGAAAAAGAGGGGTCGATGCTGGAAAATATCAACGACCAAATTGTTGGCCGTGCGCTGGAACTGAGCGGCACCTGCACGGGAGAACACGGCATCGGCAAACGCAACTTTATGGAACTGGAACACGGGCAGAGTTATCATTTGATGCGCCAGATCAAAGAATGAATTGACCCCAAAGGACTGCTGAATCCTGGCAAGATATTTATGTAAAGTCAGTTGTAGGTTGTAGTTTGTCCGTTGCCGTAATTTCAATTCGTGAAACAGGTATCAGGTCTCGAACACACGTTTAATTGGTTTGATTTGTTTAATTTGTTCAATCGGTTCAATTTAGATAAACAATTCAACTAATGAGACAAACAAAACCAATTTAACAATTCCTCGCAACTTGAACCTTTGAACCTAAAATCTTAGTGCTAAATCACCACTAACCTGTTTAAAAAGCTTATTTATGATATTAAAGCACCAGGGAGGATAAAAATGAAAATTGCATTCATCGGTCTTGGAACAATGGGTGTGGGCATGTCGCTGAATATCCTTAAAGCCGGTCACGAAGTCACCGTTCATAACCGCACCCGGGAAAAAGAAGAAGCCGTCGCCAAAGAAGGCGCCCGACGGGCGGAATCGCCGAAAGCGGCCGCTGAGGGAGCGGAGATTATTGTTACCATCGTGAGCGATACGCCGGACGTTGAAGAGGTGGTGCTGGGCGCCAATGGCATCATCCATGGTGCCGCCGAAGGCGCGATGTTGATCGATATGTCCACCATCAGCCCGACAGCCACCCGTCAAATGGCTGAAAAGCTGCGCGAAAAAGGCATAAAAATGCTGGATGCACCGGTTTCCGGGGGTTCTGAAGGTGCTCAGAATGGAACCCTGGCCATTATGGTCGGCGGGGATGCAGCCGATTTTGAAAAAGCCCTTCCGATTCTGGAGACCATGGGAAAAACCGTTACGCATGTGGGACCGATCGGCGCCGGGCAGATTACCAAGGCGATTAATCAAATCATCATTTCCGGCACTTACCTGACGGTCGCCGAAGGGTTATCACTGGGGATCAAAGCCGGGCTTGACATGCAGAAAGTCATTGATGCGATCAGTGGCGGAGCCGCCGCTTCGTGGGTTTTGCAGAACCGCGGCCTCAATATGGTCAACAACACCTACCCGCTTGGTTTCCGGGTCAAACTGCATCACAAGGATCTGCGGATTGCACTGGATGCAGCCCGCGAGCTGGAAGTGACCCTTCCGGCCACTGCATTGGTTGCACAAATCGAAAACGGCCTTATCGCCCGAGGATACGGCGACGACGATATTTCTGCCCTTGCGCGCGCCATTCGAGAACAATCCGGGCTGGGATAGGCGTTATCTGCCTATGAAAACATCACCTTACAACCTGGTCATCTCCGCCATGTTCAATGGGCGCAAAGGGGAGCGTCCACCGCGGCGTGGACACCGATCACATGGAATGTCAGGTCGATGCCAAAATGGCGGTGGAAAAAGTCGGAACCCTTATATCGCTCATCGGAAACGTCGATAAACCTCAGGTGCTGTATCAGGGAACTCCCGAAGATGTACATAAACAGGTAGGATATGCGGTGGCGGCGGGTATCAATATCATCGTCCCCGAATGTGCGATCCCATTGTCGACCCCGATTGAGAACTTGAAGGCCATAGTGGAAGTCGCTCATGAAGGTTATTAAAATTGGCTTTAAAAATAATTTATGACGGCTGAGGATTTTGATTTGTCGCCCTCCTTGCCTTGCCATAGCTTGAGCGAAGGCAGGTCAGCGACAAATCAAAAAATCAAACTCTCTGCGCCCTCTGCGTCTTTGCGGTGAAAAATAAATAAAGGAAACCAGATGAATAAATTATTTGAAGAAATCAAAAATACGGTCCTTGCCGGAAAGCACACTGAAATAGAAGCCCTGGTGGAAAATGCGGTTCAGAGTGAATTAAATTTAGACGACCTGATTAACACGGCATTGATCGGAGCCATGGATGTGGTAGGGGATCGCTTTACAAAAAGCGAAATATTTGTCCCGGAGATGCTCGTTGCGGCCGTGACGATGAAAAAGGGGCTCGATATTATCAAACCTTTACTCAAAGAACACAAACAGCGATCGAAAGGCAAGGTCGTTCTGTGCACGGTCAAGGGCGATCTCCATGACATCGGGAAAAACCTCGTCGCGATGATGCTGGAAGGGGCCGGCTTTGAAGTCGTCGATCTGGGGGTTGATGTTACGGTTGAAAACGTGATTGACAAGCTTAGCGAAATTCAACCGCAGGTCCTCGGGTTATCCGCGCTATTAACCACCACGATGCCGGAAATGGAACATGTAATCAAATACTTACAGACAAAAGGGATGCGTGAAAATGTGAAAGTGATGGTCGGTGGCGCTCCGCTGGACGCCGAATTTGCCGAAAAAATCGGAGCAGATGCCTACGGCAAAGACGCCGCCGAAGCCGTAACAATTGCCAGAAGTTTTATCACGATAGCGAACAACGCAGCTCTGTTCAAAGGATGATGTTTTTTTGAATTAAATAGTATCGGTTGTCTTCGGTTTTGCCGACGATGTTCTGCGTGATGAGATGGTCAAGGGCCTGGGGGCGATGTTGCCTGGCGCCTATCCTTAATGGATTTCTTTTGGAATAGGGGAGTTGCACCGCTGAATGGGCACTATAAGCGGCCTTTTTTTTAAGATCATCGATAATGAAACGATAGGCGCGTCTGAATCGCCAGGCATGATACTTTCTGGTCAGCGCGAAGACAAGAATAAGGATACCGATTCCAATTATAAGTTCATTCGTATTTGTCATTTTACCTCGACAATGGACGAGCGCCTCATTATTTTACAGTTTATCCCATATCCTAAAAAAACATAAAAATAAAGCTCTGGAAGAGGAAAATGATACCTGAAATAAACGAAATCCTCTAGACCACGGATCTATCCAAAAATGCTCGCCATGCATTTAGTTACGCTGCCAGCATAACCAACCGATACGGTGCCGGCGTCACCATCCTTCATGTTCTAAAAGACATATCGCCCACCACAGACAGTCTGGTGATTAATATCATTGGAGAAGAAAAATGGAGCGAGCTTCGCACCCGCAATGAAAAAGAAGTAATGGACAAAATTCAATCCAGGCTTACAAAATTTTGTGATGCGGTGCAGACCGAGCTGCCGACCTTGTCCGTTTATGACCGATTGTTAATGATGTCTGAATTATTAAGAAACAATCAGATGGGTTTTAAAAAAGCGAATTGTTGTATTCCAGGAGTCCAGATGCGCTTTCTTGTTATACTTGTCTCCGGGCCAGACAAAGGAGTGATCTAAATCGGGATATAAGATAACCGTATGATCGATGCCGTATTTTTGACAGGCGCTGTCCAATTGAAGGGTATTGTCAACAGTGACCACTGTATCTTTTTCTCCGTGAAACGATATAATCGGACAGGATATATTTTTTACAAAATCCAGATGTTCTGATTTGTTCAGCGGCAGATGGCAAAATTCTTCCAGGCCTCCTTTCCAGGCGGTGAGTCCGAAATAATTAACGATGGCCTTGGTTTCCGGTATCAGCGCCCCCATGACCAAGGCCAGCCCTCCACCGCGGCTAAAACCGATTAATCCCAATCGATTGGAATCAACCGCTGGTTCTTTTTTTAACCAGGATACCGCCTCAAAAATATCTCCCGGCCTAACCATATCCCAGTGTGAACGATCAGAACTCGCACCAAACCATGCCACGACTAAAGAAGCAAACCCTGCGGCGGCAAGCTTTTGCCCAATTTCGGCGTGATTGGGTTGGAAGCCGTCACTTCCGTGGAGGACCACAACCACAGCGAAAGGGCCTCTACCTTCGGGTAAAAAGAAGCAGCCGGGGATTTTCGCACCACCCGCCTTATAGGTCATTTCAATCGGGGTAAACACTATTTATCTACCGGTATACATCTTTTCTTGAACATGAAGGGTCGCAAAGTTGAATTCCCCTGCGAGGGTAACAGCCGCTAGCGCGCCAGCATATTCTCTGGCGCTGTGGATACCGGCAATCTTTAATGCTTCTCTGGCCATCGGCGAGATAATTCCTTCAGGGCTCGAAGTAATGCCAACTTCGACATTGGGCAATTCAACACCAAAAAGCAAATCGTTTCCACGGGTTTCTGCATAGACCTTTTGAAAACAAGAAACCAGATAAGGTCGGGGATTGTTTTTCATGGTCCGGTAAAAAGCGGGAATAATTTCCCCGCCCATACCGGTGTAGGCCGGCCATCCAATTTCTTCGAGTACTGCCTGACGATCGAGCTCAATGTAGGCAAGAAAATGGTCGATCGGACGCCCGATGCTTTTTTCGTAGTCTTTGACAGGGATGCGCTGTTGAGCGGAAACATACCGTCCGCGCCGGTTTCGCGGGGATGGCTTGAGATCTCCATCTCTTCCCATTCCAACAACCGACAATCGGCATTTGATGCTTTCCTTTTTAAATAAATCATCGATAAGATTTTTAGCCATCCCCACCGAATGGGAGGTCTGGCCATGACCCCGGTGATCGGAAAATCGAGTGTAAAAGCAGCAATGTAGAATGCGATCCCCGTGATGTTGTTTATTTAAAAAATCAACATCAGATACCTCACCGCCCCATTCGGAAAGATGGGCCCGAGTTATTTGCGGGATGATATCGGAAAGCTTCTCTTTGATCAGCACTCGGGCCTTGTCTCGCTCGAATTCGGTATCAAATACAAATGCCAAATTTCTGGCAGCGTTGGCCCAATCTGAAACCTTTATCTCAATGGGCCCGTATTTGTTCAGCTTAAAGCATCCGACACTGATACCTAAGTGTCCAACTCCCGGGCCCCAGCAAAGAATATTTTGAAAGGTTTTTTCCACATCACCGGCAACTGTAACTTCCCCCGCATAACTATAATAATCTTCTACCCCGCCAATGTAATTGTTCACCAATGGCTTGTAGCGTTCATTTTCTCCCAAGACTTCCAGGGGCGTTGCGCAGATGCCACAACGCACATAGGTATCATCCGCCGCCAGCGTCCACATCGTGCCATCCTTGGGACAGCGGTAACCAATGTGATATGCATTTTCCGGCAGGACGATATGATAAAATTTATGCCCGCTTTTTTCTTCGATAAAAGCACGCCGGGCCATGGTACCCACGATGATATTCTCTGGAGTGGAAATTCCCTCTTTTTTAGCCTCATCCTCGGTTTTCCAAGGGGCGATTTCACCTTTGATCAACGCCTCTTTGATCTTTCCCACAACATCAACCCGGTCCAATGCGTCCTCCCTCGTTTCTTATTTTTTCGCATTGGTAATTTGGCTAAATACACGACCGATCTTTAGCATGTGAAACGGATTTAGGACAATTACTTTTTTATGCTTTTTGGTGCGCTGACAGGAGCTATCCATTGATCACAAGGATTCTTTGCTGATTGTGAGAAAAATGAAGTTGACACGGCAAAATATTTCGTATACGTATAATTCGTATACGTGTTAAAATGGGAAGAAAAGATGAGGTTAAAGCCTGTTAAAGAATGTCCTTATTACCTTATTTCACGGGTCAGTCTAGTTGTGACGGCAGCCCTAAAAAAAGAATTTGCTGAATCAGGAGTTAAACAGGTCAAGCCCGCCTATTTATGTGTGCTGATGAGCCTGTGGGAGAAAGATGGTTTAAAAGTTATCGAACTTGGCAAAAAAGCAGGGCTGGAGCCTTCAACTATGACGGGCTTGCTGGATCGGATGGAACGGGATGAATTGGTTGCGCGGGCGACAGACACCAATGACCGCCGGGCACTCAGGATTAATCTAACCGAGACCGGGCAACAGCTTCGCGATCCGGTGCTACAAATAGTCGACAGGGTGTTAACCGAAATCTTCGCCGGTATCGCCGAGGATGATATTTCTCAAACCAAAAATCTATTGCGCCATGTACTCGCCAATGCGCATGAAAAAAGCATGTGAAATCTATTTTTTCAGCTTTTGTTCAGATTGAAGCGTGCATCCCTATTGGTTGAGAATCGAGGTTGTTCAATATGTCTGGAAAAAATGAAAAAATCGGTTATGCTTGCGCGTATACGCCGCTGGTTTTAATCCATGCGGCCGGTTACACACCGTATCGCATCCTGCCGATGAGTGAGTGCCCGGACCAGGCCGGCCAACTGCTGCACGACAATCTCTGCCCGCACGTCAAACGTATTCTAGATCGCGCCATCGGCAAGGATCTTCCGGATCTTGCAGGTGTCGTTTTTATAAAAAGCTGCGATGCCATGCGCAGGCTATGTGATGCCTGGCGGCACGTGTGGCCTGATGACAACATCATCCTGCTGGATCTGCCGGCCACTTCCGATGATGCGGCGGTTGCTTTTTTTGCCGGCGAACTGACCCGGCTCGTTGAATCGCTTGCCGAATGGAGCGGTCGTCCTATCAAAAACAGCGATATTGAAACCAGCATCCGGCAGTATAACAACCTGTGCGACCTTTTTGCTCAGCTGCGCGAACAGCACCGTCAGGGCAAGCTGCCGGGTGGCAGCACTGCGATGCAAACACTTTACAATGCCGCCATGATGGCGCCGTTCGAAAAAAGCTTGACGCGCCTACAGCAGGTGCTGGCCGAACAAGAATCAAAGGCGTCAGAAAGCGTCGGGATCCCTGTATTTCTTTTCGGCAATGTCCTCGCAGACCCCGAGGCATTCTCTTTGTTCGAATCCTGCGGTGCCCGTATTATCGAAGATGATCTTTGCACAGGCTCAAGATTATTCACTCCCATAGAAATGAATGGAAACAAAAATCTGGTTCTCCAGATTTCCCGCAGCCTGTTAATCCGGCCTCCCTGTGCCCGGACATTTGATCCGGCCCAACCGCTGAAGATGGCCGCAGACATCCTGGCGCGTGCACAGGCTTCCGGCGCCAGAGGTATCATCGGCCAAACCGTCAAGTTTTGCGACCCTTACCTGGATCGTCTGCCCGCGGTGCGGGAAACGCTGCGCAAAGCCGGCATTCCATTATTGCTGCTCGAGGGTGACTGCAGCCTGCGATCCATCGAACAGCAACGAACCCGAATTGAAGCGTTTATTGAAATGCTTATTTAATCGCAAAAACCCAAAATGGTGAGTTGAAACTAAGCAGATTTATCTATCACGAAAGCACGAAATAACAAAAAACACGAAAAGGAAAAAAAGTTAAATTTCGTGCTTTCTATATTTCGTGTTTTCGTGATTAAGTGATAATGCATTGCCGCTTTAAACCAAGAAACGATTCAATTTGAATTCACAAAAGAGGCAGTCCAAATGATGTACGAATACTTTAAAGACATGGCGGCAGGAATTGAGGCCAGGATTTTGGAAAATCCGGAGCTGCCGAATCCCAGAAAAAAATATGCGCTGGAGACTGCCAGGCTCAGCAGCCGGTTATACTCCGGCAAGGATCCGGCTGCCTGGTGCGGTATCGCTGTTCCATTTGATTTGCTCAATGCCATGGGCATCACCTCCTGTTTTGTCGAGTTTGTAGGCGCTGCGCTGGCAACCACCGGCATGGGAGATCCATTCCTTGAAGAGGCCGAACAGGCCGGCTTTGTCGGCGATACCTGCGGTTTTCATCGTGCGGTCATCGGAGCCGCCCGAAAAGGAATTATGCCCCAGCCGGATTTTCTGATCGCCACCACCTGCCCCTGCTCCGGAGGTATAGCGGTCCTGGAAAACCTGGCACACATGTTTAATAAAGACCTTTTCGTTTTAAATGTGCCCCAGGAACAATCCGAGCAAAACGCACAGTATCTGGCCGACCAGATAAAGAATATGGCTGAATTCATCGCCCAGCATACGGGCGAGCCGCTCGATGAAAAAAAATTACGCCAGGCGGTCGAAAAAACAAATCGCGCCCGGGAAATCATGCAGGACATGTATCGGCTCGCCCAAAAAGTGCCTTCGCCGACCGACGGCCGTCTTCTCATTAATTTCGGCATCGTCATATTGTTATTTCTGGGTACGGATGCCGCCATTGAAATTGCCCAGGCTTACAAAGACGAATTCAGCGCCAGGATCGATAATGGAATCCAGGGAGTCCCCGATGAAAAGCTGCGGCTGTTGTGGATCCAAAACCGGATTCAGTTTAAGAATCCCCTGGTCGACCTGCTTGAAAAAGAATATCAGGCCAACATCGTCTCCGATGAATTGAACGACATCTACTGGGATGCCATTGATCCGGATGACCCGTATACCGGGATGGCCCGGCGGGCCATTGCAAAACCCCTGAACGGCAATATAAAAAGCCGAATCCATCACCTTCAGAAATTGGCCCGGAACTATAAACTGGATGGTGCCATCAATCCCTGCCACTGGGGCTGCCGCCAGGGCACGGGCGCCAGGGGGCTGATCAGCGACGGACTCAAGGAAATCAACGTGCCGGTGCTGAATCTGGAAGTAGATTGTATGGACACCCGGAATTTTGCCGAAGGGCAGCTGCGAACCCGCATCGAAGCCTTCGTGGAAATGCTTGAAAGCCGGCCCCGCCCGGTATGGTAAGAGAGAGATTCACCTTAAATCTTGGGACATGCTGGCCGAATTCTTCGGAAAAGCCTTCTCTGTCCGCTAAAGCCCGCAATTATATGAAGGCTTAAATAGTGACAATTCGAATATACAGCAAAAGCAGGGTTTCTGCTGTCATGATAATGGGTCCCTGGAATGAAAATATGAAAAATGAAATCTGCTTGCAATCTGCCCTACAACCATTTTTTTCGTTTGAAATAATAGATCATTCCGGAAAAAATGAGGATCAGCAAAATCCAAAGTATTGGATAAGACCACTGCCACTCCAGCTCGGGCATAAACTTGAAATTCATGCCATAGATGCCGGCCACAAATGTCAGAGGAATGAAAATGGTAGCCATGATCGTCAACACTTTCATGACTTCATTCATTTTGTTACTGACAGTGGACAGGTATAGATCCATCATACCGGAGATAATATCCCGGAAGGATTCGATCGTATCGATCACCTGGATTGTATGATCTTTTACATCGCTGATAAATATTTTATTGGCTTCCTGCACCAAAGGGGATTCGATCTTTTGCCAGGTATTTAAAAGCTCCCTGATCGGCCATACCTGTTTGCGAAAATAGATCATTTCCCTTTTCAGATCATGAATAGCCTGTAGAATTTCCGGCGTTGGTTGCACATGCAGCTGTTCCTCATAGTGCTCGATTTTTTCACCCATTTTTTCAAGGATCAAAAAATAATGGTCCACCACCGCATCAATAAGAGCATAGGCCAGATAATCCGGTCCGGATTTGCGTATGCGTCCTCGTCCCTTGCGGATACGCTCGCGCACAAAATTGAAGACATCTCCTTCGGCTTCCTGGAATGATATCAGATAATGCGGACCCAGAATCAAACTAAGCTGCTCGGAGGCGATATGGCTGGTCGTTTCGTCAAACTTCAGCATTTTTAATACAAGATAAATGTAATCTTCGAAATCCTCTATCTTCGGCCGTTGGCCGGTATTTACAATATCCTCCATGACCAGCGGGTGAATGCCGAAATGCGTGCCGATTTTTTCGATGATCTCTACTTCATGCAAACCGTCAATATTGATCCAGGATACAGGCGGGGTGTCTTTATAGGCAAATGATTCTGCGATTCGCTTCAGTTCCTGCTCTTCCAAACGATCCTCATCGTAGTTTACAAATGTTATCCTGACCTTATCAATCTTATGTTCTCCGACATGTACGAGGGTCCCCGGCGACATGCCGGCCTTTTTGGATGTATGCTTAATAAATTTAGAAGTTTTTTTGATAATTTTTTTCATGTGTTACCACCTCCTAAACAGCTGAAGACAGATTTTTATTTTCGGAAAATCGTATGCAGGCCGGTTTTGTAGTTAATTCATAGAACTTTGCAACGCTCATTTTAAGGTACAATACAAACTGTCATGTCCGATGATCCATCCAGAACTTTTTTGGTGATGCTGCCCATCGTATAATCTTTGACAGCTGAATATCCTTTTCGGCCAAGTATAACTGTACCGATCGCATTTTCTTCAGCTTCCTTTAAAATATCCCTGGCAGCACTGCGGCTGCCATCAACCAGCTTCACTGAAATTTGGTTTTCAGCTAGTCCTGACTGGATGAGCATTGCACGGGCTTTTTTCATGTAAGGGGCTACCACATCTCCGGCTTTTTTTTGCCAGAATTTCTGAACCCCCGGAAATTCATGCACCACTTCTTTAGGAACAAAACGCCTCAAATCCTGTTTTGAATGAAATAGCGTAACATTTACGTCTGTGCCCGAAAGAATAAAACCGGCGTGATCCACAGCCCGCATGGCATTTTCCGAATTGTCAACAGCCAGCAGGACATTCTTGCTTCTAACCGTACCCTTGACCATCCAGACCGGGCACACCTTTACATATTCCAACACCTTATTTGCAATCTCGCCTGTAAAAAGAGCCTCCAAGCGGCTGCGCCCGCGCGAAGAGATGAAGATTGCATCTGCCTTTTTGTTGTTCTCTGCCCAACTGCAAATGTCCCGCGCAATGCCGACCTCTATATTACGAAAAACCGCTTCGACTGTTCGTTTAGTAAATCCGATTTTTATCAGGCGGTCTTTGGCATCTGTCAATATGCGCTCGGCCATCTGGCTGTTTCTTCGCTCGATTTCCCGCAGCTGATTCATGGTTTCGCGGCTTTTTCGGCTCTCTTCGACAAGAATTGGCGGCAACTTCGGCACAAGGTATACCATCGATAATCTTAAATTATGTTTGGAACCAAAAATACGATTGATATAGTCCAGGCACTTCAGCGCATTCTCAGAGCCATCGATCGGTACGACAATCATTTTTTCTATGTTTGTTACCATTTTTTCCTCCTTTTGAAGAAAGTAAATTCGTATCAGCCCTGCTAATTTGCCGTTAGGTGTTCTATTTTCCCAAAAGCATCTTTATTTCTTCACCTTCAATCTTTTCTTTCTCAAGGAGCAACTGGGCGCCTTTGTCGAGTATATCTCTTCGCTCTTCGAGAATTTTTTGTGTTTTGACATACTGATCGTTGATGATTTCCCTGACCTCGTTGTCGATGACCTCGGCGGTGGCTTCACTGTACTCGACCGCACCTTCCATCGGAATGTTTAGAAACTGATTTCTTTTTTCCCGGGCAAAATAGACCTGGCCGATTTTTGGGCTCATCCCGTATTCTTTAACCATGCTGCGGGCGATGTCGGTAGCCCGAGCCAGATCGTTATGGGCACCGGTGGAGATATCTTCGAATACGATTTCTTCTGCCGCGCGACCTCCAAGCAGCGTTGCTATTTTATTGAGCAATTCGGTTTTGCTCATCAGAAAACGATCTTCAGTCGGGGTTTGCATTGTGTATCCCAGGGCGGCAATGCCGCGCGGGATGATCGATATTTTTTGAACCGGCTCGGTACCGGGTAAAGACAATGCAACGATCGCATGACCCATTTCGTGATAAGCGACGATTTTTCTTTCTTTCGGATTAATCAAACGATTTTTCTTCTCCAGCCCCGCAATCACGCGTTCAACCGCTTCTTCGAATTCCGCCATGCCGGCCTTTTTCTTTTTTCTGCGAACCGCCAACAGGGCAGCCTCGTTGACCAGGTTTGCCAGATCGGCTCCGACCATACCCGACGTCATACCGGCCAGTACTGACAGATCGAGATCTTTGGAAACTTTGATGTTTTTTAAATGAACTTTTAAAATTTCTTCCCGTCCCTTTTTATCGGGTCGATCCACCAGAATGTTGCGGTCAAAGCGGCCCGGCCGCAGCAGCGCCGGATCCAGTATTTCCGGGCGGTTGGTGGCCGCCAGCAAGATAACGCCGACATTGGGATCAAAGCCGTCCATCTCCACCAGGAGCTGGTTTAGCGTCTGCTCCCTTTCGTCGTGTCCGCCCACCGTACCAAAACCGCGTGCCTTGCCGAGGGCATCGAGCTCATCGATAAAAATGATACAAGGAGCCTTTTGTTTGGCCTGCTCGAACAGATCCCTGACCCGGGCCGCACCCAGTCCCACAAACATCTCCACAAATTCCGATCCGCTCATGCTGAAAAACGGCACACCGCTTTCACCGGCAACGGCCTTGGCCAGCATGGTTTTGCCGGTTCCCGGGGGTCCCACCAGCAAAATGCCTTTGGGAATTTTACCCCCGATCTCTGTAAATTTGCCCGGTTCCGATAAGAACTCAACCACTTCCATCAATTCTTGTTTTGATTCATCCACACCGGCCACATCTTCGAAGCGCACATCGATTTCTTCCTGCATGTAAATTTTAGCCTTGTTTTTGCCCAGGGTCATAAATCCGGGTTGCTGGCCGGTCATGCGCTTCATCAGAAAAAACCAGAGGCCAAAAAATAAAAATACCGGCACAACCCATGAAAGCAGGGTCGCGAGAAAACGAGATTCGATCTCGCCTTTGAAATTAACCTCATATTGCTCCAGAAGTTTGGATGTGTCCGGGTCCACTCTTACCGTTTTAAACATCTGTTCTTTTCCGTTCGCATCATCTTTGATCTTGCCCTGGATCTGATTGGCACTGATAGCGACTTCGATAACTTTTTTGTCTTTTAACAATTTTAAAAATTCGCTGTACGGTATGGTTTTTACCGCAAACATGCCGGTTATATAATTTTGCAAAATCAAAACAACCCAGACCCCCAGCAGAACATAC
>JASFGZ010000038.1:0-16470 GCA_050123495.1 Desulfobacterales bacterium | reverse complement strand
TGACGGCGGCTACGGCATCAGGCCCATAGGCGTCCGCACCGGCATATGCCCTCACCTTATCGTCAACCGCACCGCCACCAATCATGATCTTAACCTGGTCGCGCAGTCCCGCATCTTTGATAACTTCAATCGAGTTTTTCATGGATTCGAAGGCTGTGGTCAGCAGCGCACTCATACCTACAACCTCCGGCTGAACCGCATTGATGGCCTCGACAAACTTCTCTGCCGGCACATCAACGCCCAGGTCATGCACTTCAAAACCATTGATGTCCAGTAGAAAAACCACAATGTCCTTTCCGATATCGTGGATGTCTCCCTTTACCGATCCAATAACCACCTTGCCGATGGTTTCAGCCTTCTCGTCGGATGTTTGTTTGATATAGGGCTTTGCTATTTTTGATATCCTTTTTAACATTTCACCGGCCATTATCAATTCCGGAAGAAAATATTTTCTCTCTTCAAATCGCTTTCCGACAATCTCAAGGGCCTCACGACAAAACTCTAAAATCTTCAAAGGGTTCTGTCCGCCATCGAGCATTTTTGTTGCCAGATCGATTGCTTCCTGCTCGCGCATGTGAGTCATGGCATCAATCAATTCATTCGACATCGCCTATCTCCTCATTTTCATATTGCCGATATCATTCATAGGTTCCGTAATCTTTTGAAAAATCAATCATGGCCTTCACATTTTCGGGCTTGGATCCCTGCATGCCGGCTCCGGTGGACAAGATAAAACCACCGTTCTTACCGGCGACATCGATAAGCTCCTTGCAATAGGCTTTGACGTCGTCGGGCGTTGCGGTGCAGAGCAAAGAAATGGGCACATTGCCGGCAATACAGGCTACCGGCCCTACGATCTCTTTGGCCCGGGCCATGTCCGTAAGGTCAAACCACCAGACAACTTTTCCTTTGGGAACGTCGCGAATCACCTCGAGCCGCTGGTTATATCCGCCTTCGGCAAACAATTGCGGGACCATGCCCGCATTCACAAGCCCGATAATGACTTTCCTGAGCGTCGGCCAGTAAAAGGTCTGAAACTGCTCGTCCGACATGAACCCGTCGGCCCCTTTGTGCAAAGGGATAAACGGCATGATGTGGCCGGTGGCTATACATCCGGCCACACCGGATTTGATCATAAACGGGGTTATCCTTTCACAGGCTTCTATCAGTTCATCCGGATGCCGGTATATGTCCATCAGCACTTCCCTGGTGCCCCTCATCGTGTCGCCGATCACGTCGAAAGGTGCCTTGGTGAATCCGCCCGAAAAGCCCGGAAAGCCCTTGCCCATTATCTTTCCGTTTGACTGGCGTACTGCATCCCTCCAGCGAACTGCTTCTCCACCTGCTTTTGCCAGATTACCGAGGGCGGCCTGGACTTCATTATCACCAAATGCAAACAATGCGGGGGGAATGCAGGGAATTTCATTGACGGGAGGGAGCAGCGGCATCTTCTGCAACGGTTCCAGAGCGCCGAAGATACGAGGAAAAAAGGTATTCATAAAAAAACCGGTGGGATCATCAATTAAATCCTGATACTCATCGGCTTTCATATACTCTTTTTCCACGTATTGGTATTCGCTTTGTTCGGATACCCCGTGACGCGGCCACCGGCCGAGCTTTAAATCTAAAATATCCAGTACCTTGCCGGGTACGACGGTCGTGGGGGCGTTGTAGGTATCCGGCGTAAAGTCATTGCAAAATTTTATCCAGGCCTGCGCAAGCGCATCATAATCATACATGGCGTCATACATGCTAGTGCCGGCATATTGCGCTGGAAAGAAACCATAAGAAGGACATATAGGAATTCGCTGCGGAGTCTTCTTGAGTTGGATCGCATCTTTTAACAGGGTAACCCTGGCTTTGTAATCTTCTTCAGCTTCAGGGTTCACAAAAGGGATACCTTCGCCGGAGAGCCAGGTCTCAAACCGAGCTTCTTGTTTTTCATCCGCATCCGAGGCGGGTTCGATCCATCTTGCTTTCATATGCTTATTTTCCTTTTGATTCACCTTTATTCACAGCTGGCGTAACGTATTGTTTGCCAGCACCCTGAATAAAGAAGCAAGCGTCTCTTAATGTGTAAAGGAATGTTGAAACCAGTGTTAATACTTAACAAGGCCTGGTAAGAAAGTTGCGATTTTCGGGAAAATCATTAGTAAAATCGTGAAGACAATCAGGGCCACGAGAAAAGGTAGAATACCTCTAAAAATGCGTTGCAAAGGAATGTCGGGAGCGATGCCTTTGATGACAAATACGTTCACACCCACCGGCGGTGTGATAACTCCCATTTCGCCCACGAGTACGATGATGACGCCAAACCAGACCGGGTCAAAGCCGAGCTTCTCAACTACCGGGAAGAAAATGGGGACCGTAACCACAATGAGACCCATGGCATCCATAAAGAAGCCGCCGATAAAGTAAATAAATACGATGACTCCCATGACAGCCATGGGGTGTATGGGAAGCCCCCCGAGCCACTCGGCCAGTATGAAGGGGATTCTCGATATCGCCATGAAATGACCAAAGATGACGGCCCCGGTAATAATGAATATGACCATGCAGGATGTTTGCAGGGCTTCCTTGCCGGCCGCTATAAATGTCTGCCAGTTGAGCTGGCGTCGGGCCAGACCGATGAGTAAAGCACCACCGGCGCCGATGGCTCCGGCCTGAGTGGGGCTGAACCATCCCAGGAAAAGCCCTCCAATGGCCAGCAGGAAAAGAAGCAAGGCCTCAATAATTCCCGTGAGTGCTTTCAGCTTTTCCCTCCAGATGGTAGGGGCTCCAGGGGGACCAATAGCGGGATTGCGCCAGCATAAAAAAGCCACGGTTGCAGCAAATAAAATGCTCAGAAATATCCCCGGCAATATCCCGGCGACGAAAAGTTTGCCGATGGATTGCTCGGTCATATACCCGTAGATAATGAGGATGGTGCTCGGCGGGATTAGAATGCCAAGGGTGCCGGCAGCCGCCACGGTACCGGTGGCAAGGGTATCATCGTATTTATATTTTTTCATCTCCGGAAGTGCTATCTTACCCATTGTGGCTGCCGTAGCTGTGCTTGAACCGCAAATAGCACCAAACCCGGCGCAGGCAAATACGGTGGCTACGGTCAGCCCACCCCGGCGGTGCCCGATCCAGGCATAGGCCGTTTGGAAAAGCCTTTGGCTAATTCCCGAAGCAAAGGCGAAGGTACCCATAAGGATAAACATGGGAATAACACTTATGGGGTAAGATGAGAAAGTGTCCCAGATATCGAGGCCCAAAAGACTCAGTGCCGCTTCCGGGGTATTTAAATAAGCAAACCCCAAAAATCCAACCAGGGCCATGGCAAAGGCAACCGGCATTCTGAAGAGAAAGAAGACAACCAGGAGAATGATACCGATAATGCCTACAGCAGCTGGGCTCATTTCTGTACCCTCTTTGTTAGCGAATGAAGAAACTCCAACAACAAGATCAAACAGACCGGAATACTGGCCAGGGCGATACCATAGGCGAAAGGATACAAGGGGATGTAGGCAGTTGGGCTATATTCGCCTGAGGTTTGAAAGGAATAACCCAGCACACAAAGACGCCAAATAACTAGGATGAAGAGTCCTAAGCCAAGAAGAAGCACAACGCTGTTGATCACTGCCTGGACACGCCGGGGCAGCAGATCGAAAAAAAACTCTACTCGAATATGCCGACCTATGATCAGCGCCATGCTGGCAGCAAAGGAAATAGCCACGATCTGGGCAAGCATCACGATGTCAATGGCTCCCAACAGACGCCACCGAAATACCTTGGCCCCCACGACATCGATGCAGGTAATCACCATCATCAGCAGCATCCCAGCAAGCGCTAACCACTCAAACCAGTCACTTACTCGACGATTAAACTTTTCAAATTTGTCTAACACTGGGCTTCCCTCACAATCTTCGGTGAGCACGGGGATAAAGCCCCCGCTCCCACCTTAAGGACGCAATATAGATTAATAAGCAATCCCGGTCTATTAAGCTAAAGCCCCCCGGTTCGCAAGCCTTATGCCCCCACTTGTAAGGGGGAGGGCTTGCTCGGGGGGACAGTCTATTTATTTTATTATGTGAGCCTCGGGTCTCACCTCCGGAGGACCGACTGCTGATGGGATGCGCAATGCGATCTGCTTTTTTGTCCAAAAATCAGTTCGCTCCTGCAGAAATTGAATCCAACCTTTCACCTCCGCCTCGGAAAACCCTTTATTCACCATCCTTTTCACATAATCATCTATTACCGGTATGACTGCTGCCTGCCACACTTGAAGCTCACTCGGGGGCAGGTCAATAAATTCCACTCCCTTGGACAAACCAAAGGCTTTGCCGACGAAATCGATGGCATTCCACGTCAAGATATATCGTTCCTTGTACTCTCCAACGAGGGTGTCAAAGATGGCTTTAATATCTGGCGGCAACTTATTATAGCTGTTTTTGTTCATCACCAGATAAAAGGGAAAGGGATTGTTGATTTGCCAGACTGACGTCGTATATTTTACAACTTCAGCAAACTTGAACGCGAAAAGGGTTTCAAAGTTTGAAGCCTCCCCATCGATGACACCTTTAGAGAGTGCATCATAGACTTCCATCATCGGTGTGGGGGCCGGGGTTCCACCCAGTGCCTTGATAATCTCGCCAGCCTGCCCGGGTGCTCTGATGGTGAGCCCCTTGAGGTCTCCTAGCTTGCGTATCGGTTTCTTGGCAGTGGCGATGGCACTCGGAGGAGTCGTATTCATCCAGAGCACATGCACCTTATCAAATTCCTTGGGCTTAAATTTTTGGTAGAAATCATTCATTACCTGACTACCTACCCAGGCACTGGGATAACCGAGAGGCAGACCGACCGCTTCGGTAACCGGCATGCGGCCGGCAGTGTAATACACATGGGAGTATCCGATATCGGCAATTCCGCTCACGACCCCCTCGAACACCTTCGGAGCTTTAAGCAATGAACCGCCGGCATAGTAATCAACCTTCACTCGTCCATCGGTGCGTGTTTCTAATTCGCGACAAAATTCTTCTAACACTTTGGTCTGGAAAGCCGGGGGAGGAAAGTACATCGCTACTTTTAGCCTTATCTCATTTGCCGAATATGCCGACTTATCAAGGTTAGGGAATAAGATTGATAAATTTATTAACACGAGTAAGGAAAAGCATATCAGAAAAAATTTCTTTTTCATGGCTAGGTTACCTCCTTTGCGGGTTGGTTTAAAGGGCGAGAGTCTATTCCTTAGATGCGGGCCTTCTATCACCTCCTTTCGCAGTCAACAATTGTTTTTATCTAATACTCAAAAGGCTCTAAAAGTTATTCCAGTCTATACTTGTTTAGAAAGAATTCAAAATAATGTCAAAGCATAGATTTTTTTATGTAGATTGCGACGCTCAAATGAACTTTGGAGGTCACTTGTAAGGATGGGAAAGTAATTGCTATCTGAAGCGTGCACCAATCATTGCCGGCAACAATACCGCTGTTAACGATGCCCAAAAAAGATCCAAGATATGAAATGAAATTTCACAATTCGGATTAAGCTAGCCGAATACTTTGCGAAAGTCAAGCGAAAAGGCAATTCAACCAAACGTCTGAGAATGAAGAAGCAATGAGTATAGCTAAAAAGTTAACCAGTAGCTCAAATGTGCTGGTTCCCACGTCGCAAAGTTTTATTTCCATGTGGGGTTGGCGCATGACATTTATTGTCACCGGGTGCCTGGTGCGCATTATTTTAGTACCGGCCAACGCTCTTTTTTTAAGACACAAACCCCAGGATCTGGGGCAACACCCGGACGGCAGCCTTTATTTTTGCAATGGACGGCATTGTTTCGTCGATCTTTCGCGTTTTTTGCTGGCTTGCAGCGCCCCGAAAATATCGCGCAGTCAGGAATAAGTGGGTTTCGGGTGTCAGGTGTCAGAAAAAACAAAGCTGATACGGCAACCCACGGTCATTATCCCGCAGAGGAAGGCCAGAACCCTGACACCTGAACACCTGAAACCACATAGTTGTAAGGCATTACACCAGAAGAGAATCCTACTTTGCATCGCCTGGTTGCAGGACAGAAAGTAACGCCCTCTTTACCAAGATCTTGGTTATCTCCACCTTATACGCATTCATCCGCATCGGCTTTGCATCCTTGACCGCGGCCTTGGCTGCCTCGGCAATACGCTTTTCACTGGCAACCTTGCCCTTTAGGATTTTTTCTGAATCAACGGCTCTAACCGCTGTTGGGGCAACGGCCCCGAGCACGATGCGCGCATCTTTACAGCTTCCATTCTGCATCGTGACGACCGCAGCGACACTGGCAATCGCAAAATCAACGGGCTTTCTTAACGTATATTTGAGAAATTCCTGTCGCGCTCCGATTGCAGCATTGGGTATCTGAATATGCGTTAGAAGCTCATCGGGTTCGAGGATATTGCCCTGCGGGCTGAAAAATTCATCGACCGATACCTTGCGAACCTTTTGGGGCCCTTTGATTTCTAGTTTAGCACCCAGGGCTGTGAGCGCTATCGCAGTGTCTGAGGGACAAACCGCAAAACACACCTTTCCACCCATAATGGCATGATAACGGTTATCGCCTTTGACGGCCTGACAGGGCCCTTTTTCTTTGCGATAGCAAATGATTCTCCCGCCCATGTGGTGCGGGTATCGATAATACCAGCACCTTGTGTCCTGGCACAGATTGCCCCCCAGGGTGGCCATATTGCGAATTTCAGGCGTAGCCACGGCTTCAGCCGCTTTGGACAGGATGGGATATTTTTTTCTGACCAGCGGATGCGCAACCACATCGACCAATTTGGCCAGGGCACCTATTTTCAGCCCTTTGTTGTTTTCCTTAACATCATCCAGCCCGGGAATGGTTTTGATGTTGATGATGGCTTCGGGATAGTCGGGAAGGATTTCATCTTTGAGTACGCCCAACAAATCTGTGCCACCGGCAATAAGGTTGGCATTACCTTTAAATGAGCGCATCAACGCAATGGCTTCGTCGACTGAGGTGGCATTAAAGTGCTTGAATGCCTTCACTGTTCTATCTCTCCCCTCCCTGGAACTTGCACGAGTCGGAGGATTTCATATGCAAGATTCAGGGATGAATCTTTCCCAAAGCCTTGAGGATCTTATCGGGTGTCAGCGGATACCCTTCCAAAATTTTTCCCACGGCATTGGAAGCTGCCATTAGCACCGCGCTCGGGCCGGGCGAGGTGGCGATCTCTCCAACACCGATCGCCTTGTAACGATGCGTCTGGATCGGTGTCTCTAGAATCTTGTTATCAAATCGGGGCAGTTCAGAAAAAGAACGCCATTTATAATCCATCATATTCAGGTTCAGCATGTGGCCGCTGTTTTTATCCAGCAGCGATTCTTCGAATATGGCGGTATCGATTCCCGCAGCACCAAGAGCGCCATGCAGCTGCCCCTCAAGGGATGGAGGATCGATGATCTGGCCCACATCGGTTGAGGTAACCACCCTCAACAGATCCAATTTCCCGGTTTCCGTATCCACTTGCACTTCTGCAAACAGGGCCAAAAAGTTTGGCAGGGAGTAGTCGGGCTGGAAGCGTCCAAATCCGGTGCACGTTTGCATGAGCCCGATCGCCTTTCTCCAGGGTATCCCCGTATCCGGATCTGCCTTGACAAACACGATGCCATCTTCGCTATCCAGATCATCAGGGGCGGCCTTCAGTATGGGCGCGGCCATTTTAAAAAGTTTTTCTCTGGCGTCATCGGCAGCTGATATAACAGCAGATCCGACGGCATAAGTCCCTCTGGAACCCACCAGTCCAAAATCAAAGGGATTCATAAGACTGTCCGGCGGGGTGATGCTCACTCGATCCAAAGGGATTTGCAGGGTCTCAGCGACCATTTTACACAGATTGCTCCTCTGGCCCATTCCCGACTCGGCAACACAGACATGAATGGTTGCGGTCGCGTCCGGGTTGAGCCTCACGTAAGCTTCTGAAACATCTTCGCCGACATCCGCATTGCCGTGCACACTCACGCCCACACCGATTCGTTTGCTGTTGTTGACTGCCGAAGACTTGAGCCAGCCTTTCCATTTCTCAGCCCAGCCAAACGCCCGCGCCCCGCTTTCTAATGCCTCCGAATAATCCTTGCCTTTTGAAACCCACCAATTTCCGTCGCGCCAGTAATATCCCTCACCAGGCTTAACGTAATTCTTTTTGAAAAATTCGACCGGATCGATATTCGCCCGGGTCATGGCGTTCATAAAAACGGGAAGCAGCGCGCTCTCCAGCTCCTGTCCGCCAAACCCTCTAACGATTCCCGAGGCACATCTATTGGTGCAAACCAGCTTCGTTTTTAGATCCCAGTTAGGACATCGCAGCATCAGCTGGGCCTCACCTAATCCGACGGCAACCTGGGCCTGGGCCTGGTCTGAAAATGCGCCGGTGTCCACCAGCCATTCGCCGGAGACGGCTTTCACGCTGCCGTCCTTTTTTAGGCCCACCTTGCCCCGGAATCTTGAGCCCAGCCGCAAAACGAACGCACCAAAATGCTCTTCCTTGCTGAAGCACACTTTTACCGGCCTGCCGGTGGTCTTCGCTAAGGCCGCTGCATACAGCATCGGCTGGGCGGAATAGTTTTTGGATCCGAAACTGCCGCCGCACTGGGTGCCGATAGTCCGGATATCAGGGAAGCCCATTTTTGACAGCATCATATACCGGTGCCAGGATACGCACTGGGTGGCGGACCAGACCGTCAGATGATTGGGTTCGCTCCATTCGGCAATCACGCCGGGGGATTCAATCGGGAGCGGATTGGGGATGTTTTCATATGAAAAAGTCCCCTCACTGATAAAATCCGAGTCCGCAAAGCCTTTCTCGACATCTCCAATTTCAATCGTCGACAGGGTATCGGGCCCGAAGACAGGGGCATCCAGCGGAATGAGGTTGCCCGGAAAATCATCATACAACTGGGGCGCATCCGGTTTTAAGGCATCTTCGACGTCATATACGGCAGGCAGCTGCTCGTAGGTCACTTCGATAAGCGCCAGAGCATCCCGGGCCATCGCCTCGGTCTCCGCCGCGACCAGCGCCACCGCATCCCCCACGTAGCGCACCTTTTCATCCAAGACCCGGACATGTCGCGGCGTTCCGGTCATCCAGCGGGGGACATTTTTATGCGTCAAAACAGCCTTTACGCCATGTGATTTTTCAGCGCCGGCGGTGTCAATCTTTTTGATGAGCGCATGAGGGTAGGGACTCCTCAGCACCTTTCCATGGAGCATTCTGGGAAGTTCCACATCATCAATGTACCGTGCCTTTCCGGTAACGATTGCGACAGCGTCTTTTCGGGGAATGGCTTTACCGATATAGCGGTATTCTTTTTGAAATTTCATTTTTCGCTTTTCCCGGTAACCGTCAGGAGGGCCTCGACAACATGATAGTGACTGATGCACCGGCAATAGTGACCGGATAGGGCTTGCTTGATTTCTGCTTCGGTCGGAGAGGGATTTCTGCTGATCAGTGCCTTTGATGCCATAATAAGACCGGGTGTGCAGAATCCGCATTGAAAGGCGCTGTGGTCGATAAAGGCCTGTTGAATCTCATCCAGTTCACCCGTTGCCTGATCTTGCAGACCTTCGATGGTGGTGATCTGTTTCCCGTCGCATTCGATGGTCAGCAGCATACATGACAAAACGGGAATTCCATCCATTAAAACCGTGCACGAGCCGCAGGCACCTTGATTGCACCCTGTTTTGGTCCCCATCAGACCCAGCGTCTCTCTGAGGGTCTTTGCCAATGTCTCGTATGGCGTCACCTGATAAGCGTGGTCACCGATTTCAAATTCCTGAGCCACATCATTTATGGTGAGACGAATCGTCTCTCTTTGGTGCTTTGTTCTATCTGTCATCAGGTTTCCCGTGAAATGGTGTTATTTGTCAATTTTGATTTTCATCTTGATATCTTTCATCAGGGCCTGTTTATCTATTTTCTCAGCTTTTGTGTAAGGCAACGCATCGACAAACTCGATTCTTTCCGGTAATTGGAGAACCGATGCGCCCTGATCCTTTAAAAAAGATATAATCTTTTCGAAGTCAAGTTCTGCCCCGGACGCGCGCTGTACGTAAGCACAGACCCTTTCTCCCAGCTCCGGGTCCGGCATCGGCACAACCGCCACGGTGATGATCCCGGGGTGGGTCATCATCAGGCTTTCGATATCCGTAGCGCTGATGCTTTCACCGCCGCGATTGATCATCTCCTTTAACCGGCCGGTTAGAACAAAGTCCCCAGAATCATCGATCATGGCCTGGTCGCCGGTCCTGAAGTATCCATTTTCGTCGAATACCTTTTCGTTTTCCTGCGGCATTTTGTAATAGCCCGAAAAAATACCGGGACCTTTGACGATCAATTCTCCCGGGGTATTGGGTGGCAGTTCATTGCCATTTTCATCCACAATTTTATAGCTATCGTAAGGACAGGTGGGCCGGCCCACGGAGCTGCAAACACGCTCGAGACTGTAGCGGGGCCTGGTGAGGAGACTCATGCCCTCGGTTCCCCCGTAACCATTAAAAAAAGTGCAATCGAGTTCTTCATGAACGGCCTTGATCAGCTCCCGAGAACTCACGCCTCCGCCGCAATGCATTTTTTTCAATGAGCTCAGGTCATAATCTTTGAGGCCCTCGAAATGGATCAATCTAGATGCCAGAGTGGGAACCCAAACAATGGCGCTTACATTTTCCCGTTCAATGGTTTGGCAAACCACCTCGGGTTCAAATGAGTCCAACATGACGAGTTTGCCAAAGGTGAAAATTGTTATACAGATTGCCATGCTAAAAGTGAGGTCATGTGCTGCAGGGGCGGCGACCAGACATATGTCTTGATTATTGAATTCACAGGCCCGGGCTGCGTATTCCACCCGGGAAAGATAATCATTGTGGGTTCGGGGGGCTACTTTGGGCAGGCCGGTGGTGCCGCCGGTGGGCCCCATGTGAGCCACCTGCATCGGATCCGGCCTTCTGTCGGCCAGAATGGTAAGTTGTTCGTCTGTCAGCTCTGCTTGTTGAATAAGGCTTTCCAGACTCAAAAAGGAACCCGGGTGTGACGCACGCACAAGGATGACATTTCCGATGGTGGCGCTGTTTTGCAGGACGTCATCGATGATCGGCAAATAAGCCGTCTTATGATATTTTTCAGCCACAACCCAGGCGTTGGCCTCGGTCAGGTGCAGCAAGTGGCTAATTTCATTCTGGCGGTGTTTTGCTAACAGCAAAATGGGGATGGCGCCGATCTTCTGGAGCGCAAAGTATGCATAAATAAACTCGGCCCAGTTGGGCAGCTGCACAAGAATTCTGTCAAGGGGTTTGATGCCAAGATCAATGAAGCCGATGGCTAATTTATCGGTTTGGTTTTTAAGCTGGGCATAGGTTAAGCGCTTTTCCCCATCGACAAGCGCCTCTTTATCAGGATAGATGTCCGCTGCCTTATCAAGGAAGTCTCCAAAGGGAATCCCCGCCCACCAACGCAGCCGGTTGTATTTATCTGCATCTTCTTTTTTATAAGGTGTGAAGCCTTCTAGTGTCATGTTTCTGGCTGCTGGCTGCTTGCGGCTGACCTTTGGATTTAGGGTTCAGAGGTTCTGATCCCTGGCTACTAGTCAGTAAGTCCGGTCGATTCGATAATTGGTCGAATGGTCAAATAGTTTAAAATGGATTGAATCCTTTAGCGAATTAGCGATTCAACCAAGCAACTATTTAACGCTACCCCATGACCTCTGTTATCTGTCTTCTGTTAATTAACCTCTGAACGCTGAACCTTTGAACATCTAACCGTTTCACTTTTAAGTTTAGACTCTCTTTCAAGGCGAACAGGATAGTGAATCCTTTCTTGTGTGTCAATGATGAAAGTATTTTAACGGCTCTAGAGTACCGGAGTACTTAAGATTTCGGAATGCAGATTGTGGATTGCGGATTTTAAATGCGCGATAGGTTTGATATTTCAATCTGCAATCCGCAATCTAAAATCCGCAATTAATTTTGCTCCAAAGCCCAAAATTAATTGAAAGCTCCCATCATTGATTACCTTTTTCTGGGCATTTATCTGTAAATTTTTCTTGACAAAGTTTTGGCCTTGATTTATATAGAGATCATATGTTTTCCATAGAGAACATTAAAATCCATGGAATAAATATATGAAAGCCAGTTTTAAAAGGGTTCCGGCTGTAGACAAAACTTTCGCTATTTTGAAACTTGTGGCCCAGTCCAAGGAACCCCTTGGAATCAGCGAAATCACCCGGGCCCTGGATTTCAATAAAAGCACCGTTTTCAATATTATCCATACCCTCACCGATCTCGAAATCCTTAAGCAGACGCCAGATAATAAATTCGATCTGGGAATTAAATTTTTCCTTCTCAGCAGAGCATCCCGCAATGGGTCGGAAATCATAAGCACCATCCATCCTTACCTGGAAAGAATCAATCAAAAAACCAATCTTTCGGTTTTTCTCGGCATCCGATCCGGCTTATATGCCGTAATTGTTGACAAAGTGGATGCGGCGGTTGATATCAAAATTTCCTCTGAAATTGGGATGCGATTGTCCCTTCTGGCCGGTGCCGGCGGCAAGGCCATGCTCTGCCAGTTGTCGGATGATGAAATCGACCGCATACTGTCCGAAAACGTTCTGAAGCAGTTTACCCGCTATTCCTCGATCGATAAAATCAAATACAAAAAAATGCTCAGAAAGACCCGCCGGGAAGGCATCGCTTACGATAAAGAAGAATATATCGAAGGCATCCGGGCCCTGGCAGTACCTCTCAAAATAGACAACGGTAATACTCAGTTTGCGATTTGGGCCGTCGGCCTGAAAAGCCAAATCAAAAATGACGTCATCGGTGCTTACGCTGAGTTATTAAAAAAGTTTGCAAAGGAAATTGAGATCAGACTCTCAAATGAATAAAAATCCGCCCACTATGTTAGAGCGCTGCAATTGGGTTCCAGCGGAGCTGAAGAACCGATAAGGAGGTTGCTTATGGGAGAAGTTAAAAAAATCAAAACCGTTTGCCGAAATTGTCACGGTGCCTGCGGCGTGATCGCGCAGGTGGAAGACGGAAAGGTGATCAAGGTGGAGGGGGATCCCGAGTCCCCCATCAGTCGGGGTACGATGTGTACCAAGGGCCTGGCCGTAACCCAGCTGGCCTATCATCCGGACCGGATTATTCATCCGATGAAGAAGGCCAACGGAAAATGGGAACAAATCTCATGGGATGAGGCCCTGGAAACCATAGCAAATAAATTCCAGGCGGTTATCGACGAATATGGGCCGGAATACATCGTCGTCGGTCAGGGAACCGGTAGGGATTATGAGAGTCACCTGTACCGCTTTGCCAATCTTCTGGGGACCCCCAATGTCCTGACGGCCGGCCACATGTGCTATGTCTCGAGAGTCTCGACAAGTCTGATTACCTGTGGAAATCTGCCCGTTGTCGACTATGCGGGCGAGCCCAAATGCATCGTTATGTGGGCCTGCAACCCCATGTGGACGAATCCGGACGAGTACAAGGGCGAGAATTTCTATCGCGCTTTTAAAAAAGGCGCCAAGCTGATCAGCATCGACCCGCGCAAGTCGCTGTATGCCGGAAAGGCCGACCTTTGGCTTCAGCTCCGGCCGGGAACGGACGGCGCCCTGGCCTTCGGTTTCCACAACGTGATCATCGAAGAAGAACTCTATGAAAAGGATTTCGTGGAGAATCACATTCACGGCTGGGAGGCCTTCAAAGAAAGAGTGATGCAGGATTATCCGCTCGGGAAAGTACAGGAAATTACCTGGGTCGATAAAGAGCTGATCCGCGAGGCCGCCCGCATGTATGCGACGACCAAACCGGCAGCCATCCATTGGGGCGTGCCCACCGAACAGACGATTAACTGTGCAGACTGCACCCGCACTATGATCGGATTGATGGGGATAACCGCTAATCTGGATGCTGCCGGAGCCAACGCGCTTTTTGTAAACCCCCCGACCCGGACGGTTGCTGAATTCGCCCGCCACAAGGATCTCTCACGGGATGTGCTGGCAAAACGCCTGGGCGGCGAAGAGTTTAAACTCGGCGCCCGCGTGGCTTTTATCAATCCGAAAAAGGCGTGGGACTCCATCCTTTACGGAGAACCGTATCAACTGAAAGCCGGCCTGCTCTGCGGCACCAATCCGGTCGTATCCCGGGCCAACGCCAAGGAGGCCTACGCGGCTTTACAGAAACTTGAATTTCTGGTTGTCATCGATCATTTTCTGACGCCCACTGCCGAGTTGGCCGATATCTTCCTGCCCGCCGGCACCTGGTTGGAACAGAATCATGTGGCCGACAACTGGAAGCGCCACGGTTACGTGTTCGCCCGGCAGAAATGCGCCGAGATCGGAGAAGCCTGGCAGGATCATAAAATCTTTTTGGAACTCGGCAAAAAAATGGGACAGGATTGGCCGGATACGGTCGAGGACGCCCTGGATTACCTGCTGGAGCCCTCGGGATTGACCTGGGAGCAATTTAAAGAAAAAGGCTACCTGCAGGGCGAAAACGTCTATCAGAAATACAAAGAGAGAGGATTTTCCACCCCCACCCGAAAATTGGAGCTGTCTTCAACCATTCTGGAAAAATGGGGCCGAGATCCGCTGCCCCAGTACAGGGAAATCCCCGAGAGCCCGGTCTCCACACCGGAGGTGGCCCAGAAATATCCCTATATTTTCAATGCCGGACTCCGGACCCCGACCTTTTTCCATACCGCCAACCGAATGATTCCGTGGCTCAGGGAGATCCGACCCGACCCCATTGCAGAGATTCATCCTGAAACCGCCGAAAGACATGGCATCAAGGACGGACAGTGGATTTACATCGAATCACCCCGGGGCCGCATCAAGCAGCGCGCAAAACTATATGACGGCATCGATCCCCGGGTGGTGACGGCCGAGCATGGCTGGTGGTACCCTGAAATAAAAGATCCGGGCCATGGCTGGGATATATCCAATGCCAATATACTCACCGACAATGCCTTTGAGACGTGTGATCCCAACATGGGTGCTACCAATCTCAGAGTTTGTTTATGCAATATATCTCCCTGCGAAGACGAATAGGAGGGTGAAATGGGAAAAATATCTTTAAAATTTTATGAGGAAGATTGTAGCGGTTGTCACTCTTGTGAAGTCGCCTGCAAACAGGAACACGGCCTTGGCGTCGGTCCGAGAGTGGTTCGCGTAATTGAGAAGGCGCCCAATTTTAAGCCGTTATTTTGCCACCATTGTAAAGAACCTGCCTGTGCCCTGGCCTGTCCCGAAGATGCCATCACCAAGGATCCGGAGACAGGGGTTGTCCTGCATGATAATGACAAGTGCACCGGCTGCAATGCGGTGCCGGATAAATCCGGCGCCGAAAAACAGCAGACCTCCCCTTGCAAGGCGGAGTGCCCGGCCCACATCGATGTTCAGGGATATGTCAACCTGGCTGCCAAGGGGAAATTTGAGGAAGCCTTGGCGCTTATCAAAAAAGCAAGCCCGTTCCCATCCATCTGCGGGCGAGTTTGCCATCACCCCTGTGAGTCGAATTGCAGCCGGGGTGACATTGATGAATCTGTGGGAATCCATGGCATCGAGCGCTTTATTGCCGATCTGGATTTAAACGCCGGCAAACGTTATATACCGAGGATCAAAGACAAAAAAGAAGACAAAGTCGCCATTGTCGGATCCGGCCCGGCCGGCCTGACCTGTGCATATTATCTGGCGATCAAAGGCTATCGGGTAACGGTATTTGAAAAAGCCGCCGAGCTGGGCGGAATGCTCGCAACCGGCATTCCCTCCTATCGGCTCCCCAGCAAGGTTGTCGAAGCTGAAATTCAACATATCAGCGATTTGGGCGTAACCATGAAAACCAACATGGAAATTGGCACGGATGTCACTGTTGCCCAGCTGCGCGAGGAGGGATACAAGGCCTTTTTTGTGGCCGTCGGAACCCAGGAATGCGTGCAACTGGGCATTGAAGGTGAGGATCTGGGCGGTGTTTACACTGGATTGGACTATTTACGCCTCGTCAATCAGGGGGAACCGGTGGCTTTGGGCAAAAATGTCGCCGTGATCGGCGGCGGCAATGCCGCCATGGATGCGGTACGATCAGCCCGCCGGCTGGGCGCTGAAAACGCATTTATCATCTATCGCCGGGGTCTGGAGGAAATGCCTGCAAACGCTGAAGAAATTGAAGAATGTCAGCAAGAAGGCATCCCCATAAATTCCCTGACCCAGCCGGCGCGATTCATCGGCGAAAACGGACGGGTCAAAGCGATCGAGTGCCTCAAGATGCAATTAACGGAGCCCGACGAAAGCGGCCGCCGTAAGCCCGAACCTGTCGCCGGCTCGGAATTTACGATTGAAGTCGATAACGCAATTTCAGCATTGGGGCAGGAAGCGGATTGGAGCTGCCTGACCGACGAATGCGCCTGCACGCTGAGTGATTGGGGAACAATGAATGTTGATCCCCTTAC
>JASFGZ010000037.1:0-16499 GCA_050123495.1 Desulfobacterales bacterium | reverse complement strand
CTTGGTGTGCGTTTTAATTTTTGGAATCAGTCCCGCATCCGGCGCTGATTATCCTAAATCGCCCGTCAGTATGGTTGTGGCTTATTCTCCGGGAGGCGCTACCGATTTCCAGGCGCGAATTGTCAGTATGATGGCGGGACTCGACAAGTACTTAGGGCAGCCCATCGTAATTGTCAACAAGCCCGGCGCCGGCGGACAGGTGGGTTGGAACTGGTGTGTTGAAAAAGGGACGAAGGACGGGTACACGATGTTGGCCTATAACGTGCCGCACTTCATCGCGCAATCGATCGTGTACAAGACCAAGTATAATATCAACACGTTTGAGCCGGTCGCCAACTGGGGGGCAGATCCGGCTGTGCTGATTGTACCCAAAGATAGCCCCTTCAATACGATGCCGGAGTTGGTTGCGTTTGCGAAGAATAACCCCAAAAAGATAACGGTCACGGGTGCCGGAATGTTTGTCGGACACCACATTGCGCTGTTGCAATTCGAAAAGGCAGCGGGCATTAAGCTAACCTATATACCTGAAAAGGGCGGTGTTCCGGCCATGCAATCCGTAGTGGCCGGAAAGGTCAAAGCCGGTTTTAATAACCTTTCCGACGCGTTTCGAAACCGGGATCGAATCAAGATTTTGGCCATTGCGGATCTGGAGCGGCATGAATTTTTGCCGGATGTAAAGACATTCAAAGAAATGGGTGTCGATGTGGACGATTCTAGCGTCAACTTCAGAGGGGTGGCATTTCCCAAAGGCGTCCCACAGGAAATCATTGACAAATGTGCCACTGTTTTTCCAGCGATGTTCGATGACAAGAAAGTCATCGCCAAAATGAAGTCCAGCGGGAGCCCCCGGCGGGTCATCACGCGAGACAAGGTTATTAAAATGTTTCAGGAAAGAGAGAAGTATTTAGGCGAGCTTTTGAAGGAACTCAGGAAAAAATAACATATTATCTGCTGTTGTTGAGAAGCATCAAAAAATGAGAGGCCAAATGGCCTCTCATTTTTTTTATTTGGAATTGCATCTCTATTTTTCAAGTTCTGCAATACGATCGGCCTGCTGTGCCACGCGAATCATCCATTGGCTGTCTTCTTTGAGGTGGATTTCCGCCAGGTGATTGAATTCTTTTGCCTGGGCGGCGGATCCCTTCATCAGCCAGGCCTCCGAAAGATAGTAGTAATTTTGTCCGTTGTTAGGATCCAGACCAACGGCCTGTTCCAATGCCCGGATCGCTTTATCCGGCTGGCGGTCCTCCAAAAGGCGCCGCCCCTGGTCGGTTAATTGCAAGGCGGCGACAACGCGCGGATTCTCTTCAGCCGCTTCTTCGGCTGGTGGAATTTCTCCGGCTTCAGAGGGCGCTCCTTTTAAAATCGGTTTAGGACATCCGGCCAGCAATACTGCCAGCAGGACCAGGCAGACGATTTGAATGGGTCTTGTTTTCATCGATCATCCTCATCGATCAGATCTTTCAGGCTTTCTATGATTTTTCCGGCGATGCCGCCCTTGGCGTGCAACGCACAATGCTCGGTCGGTGTGTGGCCTGCCAGAAAATACTCTTCAGTCGGATCCGGGCAGTCCGCGACAGCTATCAGGCCGGTGACCGAACAAACCGATATCTTCTCAACACCCCGGGGCGCTTTAAATTCTGTTTCGGATCTGTATTGCGGGATGGCGTTCATCAGGTCCGCCCAGATCGGCAAGGCAGCCGCCGCACCGGTGGCTGCAATCGTATCCCCATTGTCAAAGCCCACCCAGACCAAAGCTAAAATGTCCGGCGTATACCCCACAAACCAGGCATCTCTAAAATCGTTGGTCGTTCCGGTCTTACCCGCAACCGGCCAGGTGACGCCTCTCCATTTCAGCGAACGCGCCGTGCCTTCTTTGACCACACTTCGCAGCATAGCGGTCATGATGAAGGCTTCGGCCGGCGGAATTAAACGCTCGATATTTAAATGCTTTTGCTCGAGGATAATGTCATGTTCATCCACGACGCCCTTTAAAGATAGCGGAAACGGCTGCACGCCTTCTGCTGCAAAAACACAATATGCCCGTGCCAGTTCAAGGGGGATGACTTCAAAGGCGCCTAAAGCCAGCGACGGATAAGGCTTTATGGGTGTTGAAAAATGAAATCTCCCGGTCATATCCACGATCTGATCGAGGCCGGTCTTGATGGCCAGGTCGACTGTGGCCAGGTTATACGATTTCTTTAGGGCCGTCTTCACACTGACGGTATATTCGGTCACAGGCTCAAAGTTCTGAGGTTCCCACAGTTTCCCATTTATCGTATATGATTTGGGGTCGTTTGACAGCAGAGAGGCGGGTGTAAATTGATTCAGGCTGCTCAGATAGACCAGGGGTTTGAATGCGCTGCCGGGCTGGCGGCGGGCCTGGGTGACGCGATTAAACTGGCTGATGCTGTAATTGCGGCCGCCCACCATGGCAAGGATGTGCCCTGTTTTGGGCTGCATGACGATAATGGCCCCTTGAAGTTTTTGTTCCGGCGCTTTGCGTTGCAGGTCCGGGTTTGCGCTTTCCAGCCGCTCCAGACCCTTTGTCAGGGCCTTTTCAGCGGCTATTTGGACCTGGGTGTCCAGGGTGGTGTAAATAGAGAGCCCCAGGCTGGAAAGGTCTTCGGGTCGATAGAGGGTCCTCAGCTGATCGGTCAGGTAATCGATAAAATAGGGTGCTTTTGTGACGGATACGGTAAATCCGAAGGCTTTAATGGGCTGTTTTAATCCGTTTTGAAGCTCGGCCTCTGAAAGCCATTTCTGGCGGTGCATCGATTGCAAAACCACATCTCTGCGGCTGCGGCAGCGCGCTTTGTCGACGTAAGGTGAATAATGATTGGGCGCCTTGATTAAGCCGGCCATGACGGCCGCCTCGGAAAGCGTCAATTCCTTTACCGTTTTGCCGAAATAAAAATAAGCGGCTTCGCCGATTCCATTGATCGCAACCGAACCTTTTTGTCCCAGATAGATTTCGTTTAAATAAATTTCTAAAATTTCATTTTTGTCGTATTTCAATTCGATGATAACCGCCAGGAGGGTCTCTTTAAGCTTGCGGGTGAGGGTTCTGGCAGGTGTTAGAAAATAGTTTTTGGCAAGCTGTTGGGTTAACGTCGAGCCGCCCTGACGGATGGCGCCGTGGCGCAGGTTGGTAACCAGCGCTCTGAGAATGCCGCGGAAATCGACGCCGTAATGCTGAAAAAACCGGTGATCTTCAGCGGCAAGCACTGCCAGAACAAGGTGTTCGGGAACCTGCTCGATATCGATCAAATGCCGGCGTTCGCGCTCGTCACCAAAAAATTGCATGATTTCCTCTGGTTCCAATTCAAGGATCGGGACCTTATCTGCATTGTCAATTCGGGTTATTGCTTCGATTCGATTGTCGCTGGATAGAACCCTCACCGCAAAGCCTTCCCTTGTGCGCCAGGGTGTTTTTAGGTCATTCAGGTAAATGTTTATTTCCATGGGCGTAATTTGGATTTCGCCTCTTTTAGACGGCAGGTGGTTTTTCCGGCGGTAGCCTAGACTAAGGAGCTTTTTGGTAAAAATAGACAAATTGAAGCGCTGGCCTGGATAGAGGAGCGTCGTATCCGAATAAACCGTTGAAGGGATGCTCCAGCGTCGAGCCGAGAAGCGCTTTTCAACCTGGTTTGCAAGGTACCATCCGTAAATCGCTAAAGCCGCGCCCACTAAAATAAAAATTACAAGGGTGTATTTAATTAATCGTTTTAACATGATGCTTTAAGGTTAAACAAAACTCGAAATCCGAATTTCGCCTGATTTTATAAAATCAGGCGAGTTTCGGATTTATTTCTAATTATTTCGTATTTAATAATATAACTCAGATTTATATGTTTGAGAATGTGTAAAAACATCTGCTCTGAAAAATGGAATTGAACTTATAAAGCTTCATGGCCTGCGCCATCCTCGTAGTCCCCAGATCAGAGACACCAAAGCCACACCGCTGATGATTGCCGAAACGAGCGACGTTGCGGTTATGCCGCCTGCCAGCCAGATAGGACCACCGATTAAGGCACCTACGACCCGCCCGATGCCGCCGGTTGCCAGATAACTCGCCATCATCGTTGCCCGTGCATGAGGCAATAATTCCGTGAAAAGAGACATGCCGGTAACAATCATAAACTCAAATGATAAAAAAATTAAAAATAAACCCACCAGCGCCAGACCAAGGGTCTGACCCAGATAAGGCAGGATGCCGTAGCAGATGATACAAACCACAAGGCCCCCTAATAGCGATCGTTTTAGTCCCAGACGATCGGCCAGTGCAGCGGTCATGGTTTCACCGGCCAATTCGGCAATGCCGATAGTAGCCGTCCCGAAGCCCAATGCCACGATGCTTAGACTAAATCGGTGTTCCAGCCAGGCACCATAGACGACAAATAGGTTGTCATTGGCTGTGCTGACCAAAAATGAGTAGAAAAGCGCTCCCAGAGCTGCTCTTTCCCGCAGGACAGGGCGCCATGCATCTTTGAACAGCAACAGGGAATCTTCCTGCGAATCTTTTTGTCCGCCTTTTTCAATTAAAATTCGCAAAATCAAGATTCCGAGGAGGCCTAAACCCCCCATGACAAAAAAAGGTGATCGCCACCCCAGTCGGTCGATGAGAAGTGCAATCGCCGGTATCCCCAGCAATGTACTTCCGGCCCAGCTAAATTCAAGAAACCCGATGACCAGGCCCCTGCGGTGAAACGGAACGCGCGCACCCACATAGGCTTGCAGGGCCGGATCAAAAATACTTTTTCCTAAACCAGCCAAAAATAAAGCAATTAGAATCACACCGTAAAAGGGAAAGAAGCCCCCCGCAAACATGCCGGCGACCAGCAATGCCATCCCTGTCAGCATCATTAAGCGAAACCCCAGACGATCCGCAACCGGCCCGAAAAAAAGACCTAAAACCGAAGTGGCCTGATTTACAGCAATTAATGAAGTAATTGCCGTAAGGGGGACACCCAGGCCTCGGCTTAATGCCGGGGCAAAGGGATAGGCAAATCGGCGCGCCGTATTGAGCACAAAGCGGCACAGTGTGGTTAACACTATTGCCAGGATTAGCTGCGTAACAGAGGCTGAAGCTTTATCAGAAACGGCGGTGTTTGGCATGGTTGGTTATAAATGAAGGGATAATTGTTTGCTGGATGTTTTTTGCAATATGAACGCGAAAATTTTCATACCCCATGCGCTAGGCGTTTTGCCCTCTGGGATTGAGTCCTTAGTCGGGATTTTTGGACCCGTACATACGCGTACCTTCTAGATTAATCCGCGCTTTGCGTAATCGTCTCAAACTCGGGTGGTTCATGAAGGTGTTTTTTAACATAGCAAAGATTTACAGCTTTAATGATAGCCGGTTTGTATTTTTCCGGAAAGTCTGCTGGCAGCGTGAGTTTCACCCTGACTTTTTCTATCATATGGGTTTTTTTATTGGTTTCAAACTCAAGGTCGAGTTTTAATTTTTCGGTATCGAGCTTGCGCTTTTCACAAAATCCCAACGCATATAGACCTGCACAGGTGCCCAGCGAGGCCAAAAACAAGGAAGTAGGCGTTGGTGCTGAATTCTCGCCACCATCTTTTTCTCTTTGATCGGTTTTGATCGTAAATCCTTTGAAATATGCATCGACTTTTTTACCGCCCGGAAAACTGATTTCCATCGTCATAAATGTAGCTCCTTCCAAAATAGTTTTTGAATATCAGGGTAATGTGCTTACCCGGCTTCAATTTATCTTCGAGATTCGATAAGAAATGATTTCAAAACCCCATCTCCCCGCTTAATGGAGCGGGATTTCGCATCTAATTGAAAGAAAATTTAAGGAACTCAAAAGGCGCCAATGGCTGCGTTGCCCCGCAAATTGAAATACTCACGTACTTGCGTGTACGCCCCGTTTTAAATTCGCGGGGGTGCCTTGCCCTTGAACCTGATCTGAGGTTTTGAAACCACTTCTATATAAAGATGCCAGCCAATATCATAAAACATCGGTGCGTTCAATCAATCATTGTGTGTAAAAATTTCGGACGAATAATTTTATAATATACCGTAATAATATAGAATATAATAACAATTAGATCCGCTATATCTGTTTTTCCCTTTATATAAATCTGATCCCATAAGATATAATTTAAGAAAAAACAACCTTGAGCCGATAATCTCATTATAATCCGGCGATATGCGTCAACGCTCAGCTAATTTTGTACAAAGAACAGCCGGATAGATCCGAATTTCATTTGCAGAGCGAAAGGAGTTTTTCAAAATGGAACCAAATCAGTTAACCTGTCCGCAATGTGGTCTTGTTAATAATCATCTTTCGGAAGCCTGCGCTCAGTGCGGGATTATTTTTGTGAAAAATCCTACCATGGAGGCGCCGACCGAGCAAGATGAACAAAAAAGAAAAGCCATAGAAGAAGCGGAGGCGCTATTGGAGCAGAGCAACTCTGCTGCCGGAAATGACCCGGCGAACAATGAGACTGTTGTGAGACCCGATCCTGTTGAAGATACGATTGAGATGGCGATTCCTGACCGAGGCGAGATTGTTGAAACACAACCTGAAGCCGCATCTGCAGATGAGACCCAACCGGAAGAAAATCAGAAGCCGACCAATAATGAAATTGAACTCGAAGCCATTGAGACATCGATTGAAATGGTAGACCCCAATATGGATACGGAAGAGCTTTTTTTATCAGAAATCAAGCCGGAGATACCGGCTGAAAAGCAAAAACCGGAGGCGGTCGAGACGCCGGCCGGCTCGCCGACCCATCCGGAGACAGCGGTCGAACAGAGTGACAAAACAATGAAATCAGATACCGTTGAGACTGAAAAAAAAGATGGGGAAAAAGACGACGCGGCTTTAAAACAAACCCAAGCCGAGGCGTCGGCTGCAAACCAACCGCAAGTAGACCAGAAGAAAATGGATTCTGAGGTCACTGAGCCTGACAAAGCGGATGCCACCGAGTTAACCAAAGTGAAAACAGTCGCAGCAGAAGTATCTGAACCGAAAAGCACCGAAGACAAGCCGACCGATACGGCGCAGCCGGATGAAAAAGATATACATCTCGAAGAAATACATGAATTGACGATACCCAAGAACAAACCGGCCCAAGATAAAGCGGGGCCCCCCGCGGATGCTTGGCTGGAAATGCCCGCTGAACCCGCCGAAGAGAATGTTCCGGCCAAAAACCTGGAAGCCGCGGATCAGGATGGCGCTCTGAAAAAACAACAGGAGATCCGGGTGAGGGAAGCCCTGAAAAAGCACCGGGAAACGCAAGCGAAGGCCGAAGACTTTACAAAAGAAAAAGCGACCCAGGCCAAAGCTGAGGTTCTAAAAAAGAAAAAGTTGGACCGGGTTAAAGCCGAAGCATTAAAAAAGCAAAAAGCGGCTCAAGTCAAAGCAGAAGCGCTGAAGAAAAGGAAGGCAGCACTGGCTAAAGCGAAAGCGGTCAAAAAACAGAAGACGGCTCGGGTCAAGGCGGAGGTGCTGAAAAAGCAGAAAGAAGCTCAGGCGATAGCCGAAGCATCCGCCCAGGAAATGCAGGTCGCCAGCAGCGGTGTTCTAGAGGCTGTTTCAAAAAAGACCGGGGAAGGTCTGAACACGCATGAGAAATTGTTGGGCTTGCTCCAAAGATATAAAGGCAAGGCCATTGGGATCAACTATGACAATTCCACTGAAATTAAAGAAGCAGAGTTGATCGAGGCGAATGAAGAATTTTTCAGTGTGATGGTCAAAGATAAAAAGCTCCAGTATAGCTATCCGTTAAAGAGCATTTTAACGATTATCGAGGGGCAGGAAGGGGTTGAAACCGGCCCGGATGACCAAAAATCAAAATTTGATGCTGTCATCAAGGTCTATCCCCTCGTGTCATTTTAAAATAACAAGTGACTAAAATTTGCAAAAGTGCCTAAAGCTGAGAAATAGATGATGCGCTTTCCAGCTTTGGGCGCTTTTTTTTTCGCATATTGCCACGCACTGTCAGCGAAGGCTAAGCGAACCGCGCCGACTTGCCCCGTCGAAGTTTCAACGAAGACGGAAGCTCTTTAGAGCGAAGGCGGGTTGGTACATACCCCAATTGATTTTCTTGTCTTTTTATGTAAATCTAGACAAGGTTCAAATCTTCCACCAAATAAAAGACAAAATCATTCCTTTTTTAAATTTGAAATGCTCATTTAGGGAGATATTTTCCTCAATAACCTTTTAAAATATACGGGTGGCGCCTTATGAGATATCCCATGATTAATTCCAAATTGTTTGTCCGCAACAGGCAGCGCCTTTGTAAAAAACTAAAACCGAATTCTATCGCGGTGTTTCATTCCAACGACCTCATGCCGACCAGCGCCGATGGGACGCATCCGTTTATCCAGCAGACCGATATCCTTTATTTGAGTGGAATCGATCAGGAAGAAACCATATTGGTTATTTGTCCGGATACCCCTGAGGAGAAGCAAAAAGAAATCCTGTTTTTAAAGGAAACCAACGAGAAAATTGCCACCTGGGAAGGGCAAAAATACACCAAGGCGCAAGCGCAGGAAATTTCCGGCATTAAGACGATCCACTGGAATTCAGAGCTTGATACTATTTTGCGGCCACTCGTTGTTCAGTCTGAGAATATCTATCTAAACACCAATGAGCATTTGCGGGCAGCCGCCACCGTGGAGACGCGGGATATGCGCTTTATCAAATGGTGCCGGCAGGTTTTTCCGCTGCATAATTATGAGCGTCTGGCACCTATTATGCACGATTTGCGCGCAGTTAAATCCCCGCTGGAAATCGAACGGATTAAAGAAGCCTGCGGCATAACAGAGAAAGCATTCCGGCGTCTGCTCGGTTTCATCCGGCCCGGGGTGTGGGAATATGAGATTGAAGCCGAAATCGTGTATGCGTTTATGCGCGATCGATCCCGGGGTCCGGCCTTTGAAACGATCGTGGCGTCAGGAAGCGACTCCTGCACCCTGCATTACGTTAAAAATGATAAACAATGCAAAGACGGAAACCTGGTACTCATCGATTTCGGCGCTGAATATGCGAACTATGCCTCTGACGTGACCCGAACGGTTCCGGTCAACGGCAAGTTTTCGAAGAGACAAAAAGAAGTATACAATGCCGTCTTAAAAATTCAAAAGGCTGCCATTAAAAAGCTGAAACCGGGGAATACGCTTGAAAAATATCAAAAGGACGTGGCCAGATTAATGGAGGCGGAACTGATTCGTCTAGGGCTATTGCAAAAAGCGGAAGTCAAAAAACAATCCGAGGATGCCCCGCTTTATAAAAAATTCTTCCCCCACGGCACATCGCATCATCTGGGTCTGGATGTACACGATTATGGTGACAAGAATCGCAAATTTGAATCCGGGATGGTCCTTACCTGTGAACCGGGGATTTATATCCGGGATGAGGCGATCGGGGTTCGAATTGAAAATGACATTTTAATCACCAGGGACGGTCCCGTTGATTTGACCGAAACCATCCCGAGGGAAGCGGAAGAAATTGAAGAGTTAATGAGTCAACGACCACCCGCATAGCGGGTGGCTTGGATTTTACCGCCATAGGCGGCAAAAGACAGGGGCGCGAAGTGCCCCAATCGTTGCGGGTTTGGAAAACCCAATAAATGACCATTTTTATCACGAAAGCACGAAATTTTATTTTCTTTTTTCGTGTTTTCGTGTTTTCGTGCTTTCGTGATGAATTTTTCTTTTTCCGCTGAGGGCGCTCTGGTTTTTTGAAAGGATAATCTGTTTTCGTGACAGGTGATCGGCGCTGCGGATGGGTTCAGGGAGGCGATAGGAGCGACAGGATTTTAAAATAATCTGGATGCTGTCGTTTAAATCTATTAAATGCCCGATGGATACGAATATGGGTTTTACCGCCGTGCGGGTGCGCACCACCGCTCCGATCGTTTCATCTTCGTCGGTCAGGTATGAGATGCTGCCGCTGGTGCGCTGCGGTTCTTCATAGTCTCCCAATAGGTTTTTTTTGGCACAACCGATCGCCGGGATATCGGTGAGCAGACCGATATGGCTGGCAATACCGAATCGGCGCGGATGCGCGATACCCTGCCCATCAACCATTAGAAGATCGGGTGGTGATTTCAATTTAGCCAACGCTTCCAGAATCACCGGTCCTTCTCGAAATGAAAGCATTCCGGGAACATAGGGAAACGTAACCGTCTTTGAGGCCACGGCTTTTTCCAGGACCTTCAGGTCCGTCAGATTTAACACAACCACCGCTGCATAGGCCATGTCGTTGGCGTATCCGACATCCACACCGGCCACCACCGTAGTATCGGCGGACCTGATGCGCGATTTTCGAATCACCCCGGGGGCAAGCTTTGTTTGAAGTGTAATGGCCTCTTCAGGTTTCAAATCCCATGGGTGGATGATTTTCTGGATACCCTTTCTCACGATCATCTGTGCCTGCTTCCGGAAATTTTTCTGTAAGTCGCGATGAAAACATGTACCATCATCTTGGCCCTGGTCATTGGATCTTTGTTTGCCGGGGATCTTTATGCTGACAGCAGGGGACTTCCGATGATTGACATCCAGCAAACCAAACAGCGGCTCGAGCACCACGTAAAAGCTCTGACCGTGACCATCGGTGAACGTAGCGTGGCTTTACCCGATAACCTCAAAGAAACCGCTGCATACATCAAATCCTTTTACCATGCCATCGGTGTGCCGGCAAACAGCCAACCGTATTCGTATACGGATTTTGCGGTCGAAAATATCATTACGGAAGTATCATTCAGCCCGAATCCAAAATACCGGTTTCTGTTGGGGGCCCATTATGACTCGGTGGCCGGCACCGTCGGTGCGGATGATAATGCCAGTGCCGTTGCCGTCCAGCTGGAAACTGCCCGGCATCTGGCTGCGCTGATGGGTAAAGAAAAACGCGATCTTGCGGTGAAATTTTTGTCATTTGCGCTCGAAGAACCGCCGGCATACAATACCCGCCATATGGGCAGCCGGATGTATGCGAAGAAAGCCCGTAAAAATAAAGAGCAAATTGACGGCATGATCTGTCTGGAAATGGTCGGCTATACCTGTCATGAACCGGGCTGCCAGGGTTACCCGTTTCCACTGATGTTTATGGATTACCCCAAGGAAGGCAATTTTATCGGCATCGTCAATAATTTTAAAAGTCGCGATTTTGCCAGGGGGCTGGTTGAACAATTTCAAAAAAATAATCAGCTTCCGGTGGTCAAGTTGACCGTCCCTTTCAACGGATGGGTGATGCCGGCGGTAAGACTCAGCGATCATGCGTCATTCTGGGATCAGGGATTTAAAGCGGTCATGCTGACCGACTCGGCCTTTTACCGCAACCCCTATTACCACACCGCTGCCGATACCATGGACAAATTGGATTTTGAATATATGGCCGAGCTGGTGGAAAGTCTGGTGATTTTCTTCCTATCTCATCATAAATAAGCTGCTCGGTGCCATTATTTTTTTGGACAGGATTATTCAGGATTATTTTTATTCTTTCTCACTTCCCGGATGGAATTGAGAAAAGTCAATCCGCTTTCAGCGGAAAATTAATTGGTTTAATAACGAGTATGGACATGCTTATAGAAGTGGTTTCAAAACCCCATCTGAGGCCCAATGACTGCGTTGCCCCGCAAGCGGGATTCGCTTTTTAGGTTAGGGTGCAGCACAGGCCTCCGATAACTGCTCACATACCCATGTATGCTGCGCTTTCTCGATCGGCCTGCGCCTTTTGAACACCTTAATGTATTAAATCAAGATGTGAAATCCCGCAATTTGCGGGGGCCCTTGAACCTGATCTGAGGTTTTGAAACCACTTCTAGTTTCGCAGTGCTGATTAATTACTTATAAACTTAAGCGTATGTTCACCTTCGCCGCAGGCGATTGGGTTTGGTCGCTCTCATCCGGAGAGCGACCAAAAAAGAAAATCCAATTAATCCAGTTAATCCTGTCTAAAAACTAAAAAGAAAAGAGGCATATTAAATCTGTGGCCAATGAAAGTAAAAATCTGTGTGAGTCCGCGTGGGTCTGTGGCTAATTAGTAAGCCCCGGGATCTACGTTTTCCACCAAATAGGCCTGGTCCGCCTTGGAGCGGGCAATCACCCCTACATTACCCAGGCGAATGTTCTTTAACCCCACGGCCTTGACGCGCCGATAGGCCTCGACCATTTCGACAACCGTAGGGCTGGCATGATCTTTCATCTTGTATTCCGGGAAGAAGGCTAAAATGGTAAAAGGGATCTCGCTGTCAACACCGTATAAAATCCGGGCGATGTTTTCCAGATCATCCGCTTCAACCAGACCGGGGATATAAAGTGATAAGACCTCCAGCACAAAATCCCGCCGGATGATTTCCTCCGGGAGTTTCAAAATATGCGCGTTGGTACAGCCGGTCAGCCATTTGTGTTTTTTAACATCATACGCCTTGATATCCAGCCAAAAGGAATCCACGCCGTTCGTTTTCAAATAATCCAGGTTTTGGGGAGTGAGCCCGTAGCCATTGGTCTCGATCAGCACCCACAGCCGGGTTTGGGCTTTTATGAGGCGGGCACATTCTCCGTAAAACTCCGGGCAGCAGGTGATATCACCGCCTGTAAAGCCGACGATATTGCGGGCTGGCCCGAATCCCTGGGGGCTTAAAACGATCTGGTCGGGCGCCAGCACACCGGGGCAAAATGCCGAGGGCTTTTGATGCGTCACACAACTGCCGCAGCAGCGGCAGGTATCGTGGGCATGCCATGAAGTCGCCCGGAAGCGAGGTTCAGACTGGGTGACGGATTTTTCATATTCCAGAGCCGCATCCAGAATATCAACAGGTGAATACCAGCGGCCGTCTTTTATCTTGCTGAAGTGCCAGGAATGACATTTGCGGCATGCAAAATTGCACCCGGACTGGTAAAGGGAAAGATAGTTTTCCGGGCGCGACAGGTGCATGGAAGTGATGAGGCGCTGGATCTGGCCGTTTTCATATTTCAAAGTGGCCCGGCAGGCAAGCTGCTGCTTTCCATCAGCTTCCACAGCGCATTTCCCGGCTGAAAGACCCTGCTCTTTTAATCTGCATCTGGACGTTTCCATTTGTAGCTGGATATTATTAAACCTGGCTAAAAATGACAAATCTCAATTTATGCTGATACTATATTTCTGCTCCTCTAGTTTCATGTTATGAAATAGGTAACCATTCTTGCAATGAATTATTTTCAATTTTTCAACGTATCCGCGAGGAATTCCGTAAAGCGCTTCCAGGATTTTTTATCCGCAGCTTCCTGATAACGCTTTCCGTCAAAAACGGTAAACGCATGTTGGGCCCCACCGTAGGTGATCATTTCGTGGGCAACACCGCCTGATTCGAGCTCTTTCGCCAAATCAGCAAACTGGTCCATGGTAATCGCCGTATCCGCCGTACCGTGCAGAATCAAAATTTCCCCCCGGTTTTTGCTGTAATTTTGTCCTTCCGGTGTTTTGAGGCCACCATGAAAAGTGACAAAACCTTTCAGTTCTGCCCCGGATCGTGCCAATTCAAGCACAGCCGCGCCACCGAAACAATAGCCGAAAGCGACGGCATTCTCGATGTTGGCACCTCTGCTCTTGGCCGCATCCAGGGCCCCTTTCATCAAAGCCCGCATTTTTTCTCTGTTTTTATAGAGTTCGCCCGTATGCTGGCGTTTGTCTTTGACTTCGGTGGGTCGCACGCCGGCACCGAATAGATCCAGAGCAAAAACAGTATAACCCAAATCTGCCAGCATATCGGCACGCTTGACTTCATAATCTGTCAGACCATCCCAGTCATGAATCAGCAGCAAGAAAGGCGACTGGGCAGAATGGCTGATATAATACCCCTCATAAGATTGACCATCGACCTGATATATTACCGAAGTGCCTGTTGCGCCAAATGCAGCAGTTGAAACGATTAACATTGAGCATATATATAAAAGATATCGCATGATTAGATCTTCCTTTAGCGTTCATTTAATAGCCGTCTTGTGCATCATTGATTTTATGCGTCGCACGGTCTTCACAAAGCCTGATCATTAAGAGTCAACTTAATGCACGAAATGCATCACGTCCAGCGATCATAGCTTAAAGTTCAGCAAAATTTTTTTTTGCCGAACGCACAGGATGTGGTCTCGAGGCTTGAAAGCAGGAAATTCCAATTTCCGCGGGCCGGGCCTAAAATATTATAACGCATTATTTCTGCAGGCGGTTTATATTACGGTTACTGAAAAGCTTGATCCCGGGCTGGATCGGGAAAGCGCCCGCAAGGATATTCGGTCTCTGCTTCCGTGGCGGTCCATATCGGTGGAAAACCGGGTTTTTGATGGCGCCTGGCACATTCAGGATCGTTTCGGGCTTTCCTGGTGGGATGCACGCATTGTTTCCGCAGCACTGGTGGCTGATTGCCGCTATTGCTGAAAATATAGCACAAATTGTCGAGCGTGATTGGGCGGAGATAGAAACAAGAAAATGCCGGAATAAGATTGAAGAACTCATCAAACAAAAATAAACAATGACTTCTAAATTTTATCAGGTTCTCTTTTGAATTGGGGGCTACCTTCAAAAACAAAAGGATATATTTCAGATAGATCCTGATTATAACCGACCCCGATTGCGACGCGACCCTCATATTTTTCATAAAAATAATTCACATAATCATATTCTTGATACATCAACTAATTCCGAATGTCTTTTTAGCGGGTGTTTCGGTGAAAGCCGAAGATTTGTCTGGATTCTCTTCGGGCTTTATTTTGTCCTTATTTTGTTTACGTTGTCTCTTTTGCTCTTGCTTTAATTTCCTTGCTAATTCTTTCTTACGCTTTTTAAATGAGTAATGTGATTTCGCCATATGGTCACCTCGAAGGCCGTTATTCTCGATAGCAATGAAAAAAAGAAATTTGGCCAATTTTTTTTAGGTTTTAAGATCTTGACTTGCGGATATGGTAAGAACGAATTCAGAAGAAACAAAAGGGCACTCCTCTCTATTCGAAGAATGCCCTTTTTACTCGGAATTGAAAATTAAATCACAGTGACATTTACAGCGGCAGGACCTTTTTGGCCTTGCTCTATGTCAAAGGAAACTTGGTCGCCCTCATTGAGGGATTTAAAACCGGCTGCGTTGATTGCTGAATGATGAACAAATACATCCGGTCCGTCTTCCTGCTCAATGAATCCGAACCCTTTGCGGTCATTAAACCACTTGACAGTGCCATTCGCCATAATAACATTCTCCTTTCCTAAAATTTTCAACTTCGCCAACTGGAGGATGCCACTTTGACAAATGGATTGTTCCTTCAGAAAGAAATCGCCCCGCCAATCGAAGACGAGGCCTTGTTGAATATTTATATCATAATCTATCCGTGAGCCAATAGCAAGCTAATTATCGATTTCTTTTAACAAAATACTCAGATTTGGTCATATCTGCAATTTGGGAGGACGAAAATTTTGACAGATGTGTTGACTTAGTATGAAATTTTAGGATTTTGTAGAATCCGTAATTATTTTTGAAGTATTTTATACCTTCTTTTATTCATTCTGATAAAATACCGATCATTGTCATATTCCAGCAGATCTGAGATTTTCATCAATCCGCGTTCGGTAAACTTGATGATTTCCGCCCCCGCTCGCATGTACAGATTGTCTTCGCGTATAAACAGGTTCCTGGGCTTCAGCTTGATCTGCTTCCTGGTATTCAGTATCAGTGTAATAACGTTGTCTTTAATTAAATCCACCGCAAACAAGGCGGTGTCTTCATGATGGAAATAAACTTTCTCCTGAACATTTTCTCTCTTCTGGAAAAGGTAATAACCATTTTCGTCTCTTTTTATTGAAGAATGGAAATAGTCGATTATCTTCTTATGTTCAAACTCCCCGTTCGCGTTGTGCCAGCGCCCGTTTTTATCGAGCCAGAATATCGCCCGGTCTTTGGGAATGATTATTTCCCTTGGTTTCTTCTTCATAGTGAGTTTACGGTTCCTTTTTTATGGGTGCGCGTTAGCTTTCAAGCCGGTTATGAATCTCACTCTATCATAGTTATTTCTCTTGACAATTTTTTTTTGAGTTCAATAATCAAACTGGAGGCGAACTCAAAATTAGCAGTTCATCTTTGAAGGCAGAGAAAAAAAGTTCTAAAGGTACTCAAAATTAGAAATGCCTAAAATGCCTAAAGTTAAGGAATTCAATCCTATCTACATTAAAAGATGGAGCGTAGCGAAACCATAATTTTAGGTATTTTAGATCATTTTTTGATGTAAGCACTTTTTACAGATTTAAGACTTTACCATCGGGTGTTAAATTCATTTTTGAGACAGCTTCTTGTATTTTCAATAAACCTGATTTTTGGGGATGGTAAAATATGATCACGGATTTCTCATTCGGCAAGATCGTTGTCTATGGCAAAACTTACACTGATGACATTAAAATTGTTCGTGGGCAGGTGATTTCGGACTGGTGGCGGAAGACCGGACACCGGGTTGATGCCGAGGATATTGCCGATATTTTGGAATCCGGACCCGACACCGTGGTCAT
>JASFGZ010000036.1:0-16655 GCA_050123495.1 Desulfobacterales bacterium | reverse complement strand
CAGCACACCCGGATAGCGCTCTTGAAGTTCTCTTAACTGACTTAGCAGATACGCACCCTTGGTCTTGGCTTGCCCGGCCAGGTCTTCTTCCAGCAACACGGTGACGGCCGCAAGCGCCGCCGAACAGGCCAGCGGATTACCACCGGTCGTGGTGGTGTGCATAAATGGATTGGGCTCCATGCATTCCCAGATCTTGGGTGTTGAAAAGAAGGCCGACATAGGCACCACACCGCCGCCCAGGGCCTTACCCAGGCAGAGAATATCCGGGGCCACCTGCCAGTGATCAACACCGAAAATCTCACCCGTGCGGCCCATACCGGTTTGAACCTCGTCGGCAATCAGGAGCACACCGTAATGGTTGCAGACCTCCCGCAGCCGCGGCCAATATTCATCGGGCGGCACCACCGCACCGGCCTCACCCTGCACGGGTTCGGCAACCACCGCCGCAATTTCATCTCCCACCGCCTTGGCCGCTGCCAGAGTCTGTTCCACCGCATCGGCATCCCCGAATGGAACATGCCGCACGCCTTCTAAAAGCGGCAGCAGCGGTTGGCGAAACATTTTTTTGCCCATCAGAGATAGTGATCCTAAAGTTTTGCCGTGAAAGGCCTTGAGCATGGCAATAAAACCCTTTCTACCGGTGTAGAGCTTTGCCAGCTTCATGCCGCCTTCCACCGCTTCCGTACCGGAATTGGCAAAAAAACCATATTGAATTTTGCCAGGGGTCAGCAAAGCAATAACGCGTGCTAATTGGGCCCGCAGGGGATCGAGCATTTCCTGGCTGTATTGGGGTGAGCGATCCAACTGAGCCTTTACCGCAGCAACAATCTTCGGATGCCGGATACCATAAGCGTAAAGACCAAATCCGCCAAGAACATCCAGAAACTCCCTATCCAGCGCATCGACCAAGACCGAACCCCCACCGGTCCACTCGGTCATGGCAAAGTTGGTCGCCTCGGTAACCGATTTACGGTACTCTAAAAATCCCTTATTAATATGATCACGAAAATTGCGAACAGTTTTGCGGGCGATCTCTTCGCGAACTTCAAGGGGTGTCTCATCCGGCGGGGTGAGAATGGTATCCACCATTTGCTGGGCTTCTTCCAAAGCCGCCTTGATATCCCTCCCCTTGTAATCGCTGGTATAATCGTCGTCGTAATCAATCATAGATCATTCTCCCGTAGTTATCGTTTATTCTAATTTGGATCAGCAAAAATTAGAGGGAAAATCTTCATCTGTCAACATGGAAAAAACAGTATGTTTGGTATAATTAGCAAAGTCGTCAAACGGTTGACGTTCCGATAGAAAATGAGCGTGGAACTCCAAGCCTTCGATTAATGTGACAATGATATCGGCAGCCTTTTTCAGGTCTTTTACCTTTACAATACCTTCCCTTTTGTAAATCTCTAATTCGTTAACTATATAATCCCTGAAACCTTGAATCATTGCCTCATAACGCTCCCGGGTCTTAGGATTTGTGAAGCTAAGATCGTAAAAGCCGAGATGCAGGCCTGGATCGATCGTCCTGGACCATTTAAAATAAAAGATTGCATCGATCATTGATTGAAATCGCTGTTCCAAATCCTCAATGTTATCTAACTGGAGGTGTTCAGGTGCTTCGTATTTTTTGATGCGTAAATCCACTAGTTCGATGGCCAAGTTTTCTTTTGTTTTGAAATAATGGATAATCAGGCTGGGATGGATATTCATGCGCTTGGCAATTTTGCCAATGGATGTTCCTTCAAATCCCTCCTCAAGCAACACATGATGAAAATTTTCAAGGATTTCTGGCTTGCGTTTTTCGGCTTTTTGATAACGTCGCATAATTTTTGATTATTTAATGAGTTTCTCCAGAAAAAACTTTTTGAGATGTTGTGCGTTATAGCTAATCCGCCATTGCTAATTCAGCTGTTGTAACCAATGCAAAAGCAAAGTAAAAATTAACTGAATATTCATTTAATTTATTCGTAACACAAAGTCACTAATAAAATAGATAACACTTTTATTTTTAGAAAATTCAAAGGTGCACTAAAAATTTGGGATTAGCGAAAGGACGGTGCATTTTTACGGAAGGTTTTATGGATGGCCGGTTTACACAATTCAGCTAAGGTGTGGTTTGCGCATACCAAATCAGCTGGGTGGTTTCCCATATCAGCTGTTTTTTTTATTATACTGACAGATGAATTTAGTTAAAGTTTGATTGAAAAGCTTCGGCTCCTCGAGCATTGGATAATGGCCACTCTTTTCAAATAAGTGATATTCTAGATTGTAAAATTTAGATTTGAAGTCATTCCAAAGATAATATGGGTTATTGAAATCATACCGGCCCACTACTAGTAAAACAGGTATGGACACCTTTTGGATGTTATTTTTCATGTCATATGTGTAGAAGGATTTTATAAAATTATTTACTCCTTTAGACGTGTTAACTGTAGCTCCTTCAAACAACCAAGAAGCGTCGTATTTAGCATCGTAACATCGCTTGGGACCGTTTGATACATATTGTAACACACGCGCCTTCTCTGGGGACACGTTTTTTCGTAGTTCCTCAGTAAGCTTCTTTTTGTTTTCCTTCCAAATTTGTTTCCTTTCCTCCGTGGCTTGGGATTCCCAGTATTTATTTCTTTCTTTGTAATAAGAATCATCAAAAATCGGCGAAATACCGATCATAACCAGGTGAGACACTCTTTCGGGATATTTTTTTGCATATTCCAAAGCGATAATAGCAAGCATGGAGTTACCCATAACCACCATTTTGTCAATATCTAGATATTTCCTGAAACCTTCTATGTCTTCAACAGCATCATCTAATGTGAATTTCTCAATACTAGCAGGAATAAAAAGTCTTGTATCCATAAAAATAAATTTGAATTGTTTCCGTAACTCCTGAGAGAACATCCTGGGTTGCTGAATAGCGCTTCCAATCACCATAGTCGTAATTCCGCTACCCTCTATTGTATAATGCAATTTTACACCATTTACAGTCACAACATTTTTCTCTGATTGTTGCGCTTTTGCTTCACATCCTGAAAAAAGAAGAATTAACAATAAACAACAAATAAAAGTATTTTGATTACGCATAATTAACAAAAATCATTATCACGGAGGCAAGCCCCGATGAGGGCAGAAAGCTCTCTGGATGGTTCCCAGGTACAGATGAGAATACATGCATTTTGGCGACTTTACTAAATATGAACTAAATTTCGCGATCTTTAGTGGCTGGTGATATGCGCGTAGGCACTGTGATTGTGGATGGATTCGAAATTCTCGGCACTGACAGAAAACCAGGTAATATTATCATCTTTTTCCAACTTTTTGGCAATATCGCGCACAATATCTTCTACAAATTTCGGATTGGAAAATGCCGATTCGGTTATACTCTTTTCATCCACGCGCTTTAAAACGGAGTACACGTCGGTTGAAGCAGCCGCCTCCACCAGTTCGATCATATCTTCCATCCAGATAAATTTTTTAAAGCGCGTTGCCAGCTGCACTTCGCCCCTCTGATTGTGAGCCCCATAGTCACTGATTTCCAATGAACAGGGACACACAGATGAAATGGGCACAATGACCTCTGAAACCAGATCGATTTTCCCGGATGGATCGCTGGTCCCGATGATGCCACAGGTGTAATCCATTAAACCCGGGGAGGTGCTGACGGGAGCCTTTTTCTCGATAAAGTAAGGAAAGGTGACTTCAATGTGGGCCGAAGCCGCATTGAGGTGCTTTTTCATGTTTTCAAGTATTTCAGAAAATTTCTGCAAAGAAACTTCCGGTTGCAGGAGATGCAGCATCTCGACAAACCGGCTCATGTGCGTGCCTTTATACTCATGGGGCAAATCAACATACATATTGATCGTGGCAACCGTATTTTGTGATCCGTCACGGCGATCGCGAACCGTTATCGGATATCGCAAATTTTTAATGCCGACCTGATCAATTGGAATGTTGCGGTAATCGCGCTGATTTTGCGTATCTTTCATAATCCAGTTTCCTACTTAAGCAAATAATCCGGCCTCACACGGCTCATTGCCCTGAAGATATTGCCTTTGATTTTTTTATTGGAGCGGTATAGGTGCTTTAATACGGTTTTTATTTCCTGACGCTTTGAGTTATTGGCTGAAGGGCATGGATTGACAAAATCGGGAAAATTTTGCTCCCTGGCAAAGTCCCTTATAACTTTTTCATCGGCAAAGGCTAAAGGTCTGATCACCGTAAACTTTCCCTTAAAAAACGGCTGGGAAGGAACCATAGTACTGATTTCACCTGAATAGCAGATGTTTAAAAAAAGGGTCTCAATGATATCATCTTTGTTATGCCCCAGGGCCACTTTGTTGCAGTCCAGTTCATCGGCGATTTCAAAGAGACGCTTTCTGCGCAGCCGGGAGCAAAGAAAACAGGGATTTTCGCGGTTGATTGAACTGTGTCCGCGAACGCCGTAATCGGTATGTTCAACGCGAAGGGTGAATCCATTATTGGCACAGTAAGTTTCAAGTGATTCGCTGAAACCACCCTCAAAGCCGGGATCAACGTGGACTGCAAACAATTCATAGCTTATCGGAATGCGCGCTTGGCGCTCGGCAAGCATCCACATCATCGCCAGACTATCGGCCCCGCCCGACATTCCCACAACAATCCGATCACCGTCCTGCAGCATTTCATAGCGGTGCAAGGCTTTACCGACGTCCCGGTTCAAGGCATTATATTTTGAACTTCTGATTTGCAAGGGGCTCAAACCAGGGGCTTCGCCCCTGTTAGCCTCCGGCCCGTAAGAGCTAAACCCGGAGGGAATGTTGGAATGTTATGGAATTTATGACATTTTCATTTACGCTTCTTGTTCCTCTTTTTCTTCTGACTCCACCTTTACAATTTTACCGGCAGCGACTTCGCGCAGCGCGACAACAATATCTTCATTTTTCGGTGAGCTAACCAGGTAATCAGAACCTTCCCGAATTTGTCGCACACGCTTGGCCACCATGTTGACCAATAAAAATCGATTGCTAACTCTTTTTAAACAATCCTCAATCGTAATTCGTGCCACGAAAAAACCTCCATATGTCTCTTGCAGTAGTTTTAATTTCTAAAGCGATTTAGCCTGTTATTATAATCGTCCTGTGGTGACCCGGAATATTGGAATAATGGAATGATGGGTTGATCTAAAAAAAATCTGATTTAAATAAGATTAAATCCTTGCTTTTACCCAATATTCCATTCTTCCAGCATTCCATCATTCCAGGTGCTGTTTTGAATAGGGTTAGCTACAATATTTCGACGAGTTCATAGCTGCGTTTGCCGCCGGGCACCTGAAGCGTAAGTTCATCACCCGGTTTTCGGCCGATAATCGCCTTTCCGAGAGGCGAGGATATGGAAATGCGACCGTTTTCAATGTCTGACTCGTCCGGCCCCACCAGCTGGTAGACGACATCTTCACCGGTTTCGATATTTTCAAGAACAACTTTACTGCCAAAAACAACCCGATCCTTGGGAAGTTTGTCGGTTGTGATAACATCCACGTTTGCCAGTTTAAATTCCAGTTCATTAATGCGCCCCTCGATGAACCCCTGACGATCTTTGGCAGCAGCATATTCTGCATTTTCGCTTAAGTCACCGTGAGCACGTGCTTCTTCAATCGCCTTGATGTTTTGAGGGCGTTCATTTTTCTTTAAATTTTCGAGCTCTTTCTTAAGCGCTTCAAACCCTTGCGGGGTAACCGGGATTCGGTCCAATTTGCCAGCTCCTGGTCGAATTGAGCATGAAAAGCCCAATTAAGCGTTAATTGTTATTTCCTAAAATGAGCGTTTTAAATTTTTAAAATTTAAAACCCTGCGGGATTGCCGATCTTACCGCATCTACTGCGTCAGATGCCGTTCCGCAAAGTTAACTATAGCGGAACGACATCTTCCTTGTAGCTCCCCGCTGCGACGGGATCTTACGAGCAGTAACCGCGACAATCGCTCAATTTAGGTTTGGGTTATTCGAATCTGAATTTCAGACGCTTACAAATATTCTTTGGCCAAAACTTGAGCAATCTGCACCGTGTTGGTGGCCGCTCCCTTTCTGACATTGTCCGCCACAATCCACATATTGATACCATTGGGGATGGATTCATCATTGCGGATCCGTCCCACCAGCGTTAAATCCTGCCCGGCGGCATCGGTTGCCAGCGGGTACAAATTTTTCTTGGGATCATCCATCACTTTAACGCCCGGTGCGTTTTCTAACAATGCCTTGACATCGTCAGCGGATACGGGCGCATGTGTTTCAATATTTACGGATTCGGAGTGACCGAAAAATACGGGCACGCGAACAGTCGTTGCCGTGACAGCGATGGAATCATCCTCCATAATCTTCCGGGTTTCATTAACCATTTTAATTTCTTCTTTTGTATACCCGTTATCCATAAAAGCATCGATATGGGGCAAGCAATTAAAGGCAATGCGATGCGGGTAGACATTATTTTTGTAATCCAAAAAATTAATCATCGCGCGGGATTGATCAAAGAGTTCATCAATTGCTTTTTTACCGGTTCCCGACACCGCCTGATATGTGGAAACCACAATTCGCTTAATACCATATTTTTTGTGGATCGGATGCAGCGCCACCACCATCTGAATCGTGGAGCAATTCGGATTGGCAATGATACCTTTTTCGGTATGCTGGGCAATCGCGTGGGAATTAACCTCAGGCACCACCAACGGAACCTGCGGATCCATGCGCCAGGCGCTTGAGTTATCAATAACCACGCACCCATCCTGGGCAGCCAAAGGAGCAAATTTTTCACTGGTACCCCCGCCGGCAGAAAAAAGCGCGATATCGACGCCTTTGAAGGAATCCTCTTTCATTTCTTTAACATCGATCAGGTCACCCTTAAATCTTAGCTGGCGTCCAACAGAACGACTCGAGGCCAGCAGTTTTACGGAATGGGTCGGAAAATTCATCTCTTCCAGGCATCGAATCATCTGGTTTCCCACAGCACCTGTGGCTCCGGCAACCGCAATGCTTATTTTTTTCTGAGCCATGTTGATCCCCTCTAAGCTATAATTTATTCAGTCAGGAGACTAAAATTAAGCGGTGTCTTGTCCGATAAAAATATTACAAAAGTCGTAATATCTATGGTTTCCGTTTTCAGGAAAACACAGAGGACAGAAAACAGATGACAGAGCTCAAAGGATAGATTGTTTTCTGTTATCTGTTACCCGACACCCGACACCTTTATCTTGGTTAACAGTTTTCTTGAATATATCTCACAACCAAATCGCCGACCTCTTGGGTGGTATACCCCATTTTGCCGGCAGCGACATCTTTGATATCTTCTCGCAGTACTTTAGCGACACCGGCTTCAATAAAGCTGGCTGCCTTTTTCTCTCCGATCGTCTCCAGCATCAGCTGCGCTGCCGATATGGCTGCAATCGGGTTTATTTTCTGTTGACCCGTGTATTTGGGCGCCGAGCCTCCGATGGGTTCAAACATCGAAACGCCATCCGGGTTGATATTGGCGCCGGCTGCGATGCCCATGCCGCCCTGTATCATGGCGCCAAGATCGGTAATAATGTCACCAAACATATTATCGGTAACAATAACATCGAACCACTCCGGATTTTTTACCATCCACATGCAGAGGGCATCAATATGCGCATAATCAGTTTCGATGGCCGGGTATTCTTCGGCAACCTCGTAAAATGTTCGTTCCCAGAGATCAAAGGCATACGTCAAGACGTTGGTTTTACCGCAAAGCGTTAGTTTTTTGGCTTTGTTTCTTGTCTGGCAGTATTCAAAGGCATACCGAATGCAACGTTCCACGCCTTTGCGGGTATTGATCGACTCCTGAGTGGCAACCTCGTCTGCTGTCCCGCGCTTCAAACAACCACCAGCCCCGGCATAAATCCCCTCCGTATTTTCACGGACGACGACAAAATCAATATGTTCGGGGCGCTTGTCCTTGAGCGGTGTGTATACGCCTTCATAAAGCTTAACAGGTCTTAAGTTGATATATTGATCTAAAGTAAACCGGGTTTTCAGCAAAATGCCCTTCTCCAAAATGCCGGGTTGGACATCCGGATGACCGATGGCACCCAAAAAAATCGCATCTTTTTCTGCGAGGGATTCAAGCACTTGATCGGAAATGGTTTCACCTGTCGCCAGATAATGTTCACCACCGATATCGTAAGTGGTGAAATGATAATCGAAATTGCATTTAGCGGCCGTCGCTTCAAGAACTTTAATCCCCTCGGCAACAACCTCAGAACCGGTCCCGTCACCCGGGATTACGGCAATTTCATATGCTTTTTTCATCGGCGCATCCAGTTAAGCGAAAAAGTTGTCTCCATGTTATAAAAAACCGCCGATTCGCTGAGGCTTAGCTGAAATCCGGCGATATTGTGATCGAAATTAAATCTGAACGTAGTCTATGAAATTGTTTATTTGGCCCCGATTGCGTTAGGAACCCTTTGGTAAGTGTCCGATGATAGACGCTCCCGCCTTTACTTTATCACCAACCGCCACTTTGAATTCTACATTTTCTGGCAGATAAACATCGAGCCGCGAACCAAAACAAATCAGACCGAAGCGCTGTCCCCGAACCATATCATCCCCGGGCTGTACCTTACAGATAATCCGCCTGGCAATCAAGCCCGCCACCTGGACCACACATATGCGCTGTCCATCTTCAGTTTCGAGAAAAACAGCATTGTGCTCATTTTGCAGAGAGGCTTTATCCAGATTTGCCGCGAAAAATTTTCCGGGACGATGACGAACGTCCCTTACGTTGCCGTCAAATGGGATCCGATTCACATGCACATTAAGTACGGACATAAAGATGCTGATTTTTTTGCAGTTGCCTTCGTAGAAAGAAGTCTGATCAGCATTACCCGCCAAAATGACTTTTCCATCTGCAGGCGATACGATGCCGCCCGGTTGATTGGGAATGATTCGATCCGGATCCCTGAAAAACCCGCAAAAACAGAAAGTGATCACCAGTCCAAGAAGGGTCAGGAATGTCATTTCCAGCAGGGCAAAAATCAGGGTGACAAACGCCGCACCAAAAATCAGCGGGTAGCCGGCTCTCGCCACCGGGAAGGCCGTCTGTCCGGCCGTCTCAGGCCAAGAATATTTCTCCATTGAATTGCTATGCTTAAGTTAAAACAACGCGGGTTAATGGTGATGAAGCTTGCTTAATTTAAAACTTTTTCTATATCAACATGAATCTTTATTGTCAAAAGTTTAATTCCGCATCCGATTTCCTTATATAGTGCGGAACCAGGTCGGCAATCTCATCGGTGTCTTGGGTCTCAAATCTTTCCATGCTGAGAAACGCAACGCTTGATGCCCGGATGATGTTTTGACTTTCCGGCGCAAAATGGGCCTGATCACCCAATATCGCACTTATATTTCTACGATAAAGCTGTGCACCACTTCCGATAAACACACAGGGCTCTTTGATTTTCTGAACAACAGCCTCCGGAGCGCCTGCGTTCTCGGGGCTTTTTTGGGTTAAGGTATCATTTTCGTATCGATACGTCGCCGAATAAACTTCGCCTTTGCGGGCATCCAGCAACGGACATATCAGATAAGAACGATCGGCACATTGCCAAGCAAGGACATCCAAACAGGATATGCCGACAACCGGCTTATCCAGGGCATGGGCCAATCCTTTGATGGTGCTGACCCCGATGCGAAGTCCCGTAAATGAACCCGGCCCGATCGTAACGGCCAGCCCGTCCAGTTCACCGGCGCTGAAACCGGACATCTCCAACCCTGTATGGATTAATTCCATTAAGTGTTTTGAGTGGGTTTGATCTTTCAGGGTTGTTAACTCGGCGGATAAGGACCCGGCCTCAAATATTGCAACGCTGCAGCTTTTGGTCGCTGTATCTAAGGCAAGGATTTTCATAAACGATAGTTACCGGCGCCTGATTTTTGTCCGTTTCGGTGTACCCTTTGACTTCATTCCGACAATCGCTTGTGACAAAACGTCATCCATATGCTTTACCGGAAGAAACTTAATCTTGCGCTTAAGATGTCGGGGCAACTCTGTCAGGTCTTTTCTGTTTTTCTCGGGCACAATCACGGTTCGAATACCGGCACGCAGGGCACCCAGAGCTTTTTCTTTTAAGCCGCCAACGGGAAGAACCCGCCCCCTGAGTGTGATTTCACCGGTCATCGCCACATCATTGCGTACCGATTTGTTGGTGAGCGCAGAAATAAGAGCGGATGCCATAGCGATGCCGGCCGAGGGACCATCCTTGGGAATCGCGCCGGCCGGCACATGAATATGGACATCCAGGTTTTCAAATTTCTTTTCGCTCAATCCAAACGAAGCCAGATTCGCCCGCGCATAACTGACCGCCGCCCGGGCCGACTCTTGCATGACGTCTCCAAGCTGACCGGTAACAATCAAATCGCCCTTTCCTCCGATTAGAGATGCTTCGACATACAAAACTTCGCCGCCAACCTGGGTCCAGGCCAGGCCGGTCGCCAGACCCACCTGGCTTTCTTCCTGATCCATTTCGGGTCCATATTTTGAAACTCCCAGGTATTTCGGCAAGTTGCGTTTGGCAATGGCAAATGGCTCTTTTTCACCTTCGGCAATTTTACGAGCCACTTTACGACAGATGGCGCCAATTTCTCTCTCAAGATTGCGCAATCCGGCCTCAGATGTATATTCTGAGATGATCTGTTGCAAGGCTCCCGAACTCATGCGAATTGATCGGGTCTGTAGCCCATTTTCTTTGATCTGCCGCGGAATAAGAAAGTTTTGGGCAATCACCATCTTTTCCTCTTCGGTATAACCGGAAAGCGTAATGATTTCCATCCTATCCAGTAAAGCTGACGGGATCGTATCTGTTAAATTGGCCGTTAGAATAAACATCACTTTTGAAAGATCAAAAGGCAGATTGAGAAAATGATCGCTGAAAGCAGAATTCTGTTCCGGATCCAAGGCCTCCAGGAGAGCCGAAGCGGGGTCCCCCCTAAAATCAGCGCCCAGTTTGTCAATCTCATCCATCATAAAAACCGGATTGTTGCTACCGCACTGCTTCAATCCCTGCAATATCCTTCCCGGCATGGCCCCGATGTAGGTTCGCCGATGGCCTCTGATTTCAGCCTCATCACGGATGCCGCCCAAGGAAATCCGGACGAATTTGCGCTTCATGGCCCGGGCAATCGATTGGCCTAAAGATGTCTTGCCGACTCCGGGAGGGCCCACAAAACAAAGAATTGGACCTTTCATCTTCGGATTTAGTTTGCGGACGCCTAAATATTCGAGAATGCGGTCTTTTACCTTTTTTAGACCGTAATGATCTTGGTCCAATATGGTTTTGGCTTTTTGAATATTGAAACTATCTCTGGAAGACTTGGCCCATGGCATGGACACCAGCCAATCAAGATAGGTACGTGAAACCGTTGCTTCGGCCGAGTCGGGATGCATCTGTTCAAGGCGCTTTAATTGCTTGGTCGCTTCCTGGTCGGCCTCTTTCGGCATTTTGGCACGCTTGATCTTTTTGCGGTAATCTTCGATCTCAAGCGCCTTCTCGTCGTGTTCTCCGAGTTCTTTGTAAATAGCCCTCACCTGTTCGCGTAAAAAATAATCGCGCTGGGATTTTGAAATTTCATCTTTCACATCAGACTCGATCTTGGCCTGCACAGTTGAAAGTTCAAGTTCCCGTGAGAGTAAGTCGTTAACTTTTTTAAGTCGTTTTATCGGATCGCTTAATTCGAGCAGCTCCTGTGATTCTTGAATTTTAAGCTTCAAATTGGAGGCAACCAGATCGGCCAGTTTGCCGGGTTCCTCAATACTCTGTAAAATTGTGCCAATATCTCCGGACATCTCCCCACGCAACGACAGGATCTTCTCTGAATTTTCCCCGACGGCTCTCATCAAAGCTTCTATTTCCAGACTAATTTCCTCAACCGGTTGTTCTTCAACGAACTCTATCTTTACGCGATAAGACGACCGTTTTTTTAAGTAATTCGTAATTCTGGCCTTGACGGATCCCTGTACCAATGCTTTAAGGCTGCCGTCGGGAAGTTTCAACATCCGTAAAACGCGACTTACGGTGCCGATAGTATAAATGTCGTCTGTGCCGGGATTCTCAATTGCGGGATCCTTCTGGGTAGCTAACATCACAAAACCATCTTTGGCCATGCCTTCTTCGACAGCTCGAATTGATTTTTTGCGCCCGACAAACAGCGGAAGGACCATATCGCTAAAGATCACGATATCTCGAACCGGCAATAACGGGAGGGAAGTCGGAATGTCAGCGCTTGCACCATCTTCTTCAATGAGGCTGATCAGATCATCTTTATCGCTTCGTGCCATTTTATCTCCTGGGGGCTGCCCGATGGCTCAAGGTTCACCATATTTGGCCGAAATAAAAATCATGGCAACCCCTCCACCGGTCGCAACAGGTGGAACGCTTTATAATAAGACATAATTTTTCTTTGACAATATCCATCTTATTTTTTTATGGAATATATCAAAATAAAAGGTATAGGGAAACGATCATGGTAAATTATCTCGCTGAGGTATGGATCTTTATTTTTGGTTTATGTATCGGAAGTTTTTTAAATGTATGCATATATCGACTCCCGGAATCAAAATCGATTGTCCATCCCCGTTCTATGTGTCCAAGTTGTGGTGCGCTCATTCGTTCTTACGACAATATACCGATCTTAAGTTATGTGTGGCTTAAAGGAAAATGTCGCCACTGTGCCGCGCCGATTTCATTGCGCTATCCTGTGGTTGAATTGCTGAGCGGTTTGTTTGCTGCGGGCGTATTTTTTAAATACGGCATATCGCTTGAAACGGTTGTATATTACGTCTTTGTGGCCACCTTGCTGGTAATAACATTTATTGACATCGATCACCAGATCATTCCCGATGTGATTACCTTACCGGGAATACCCATCTTTTTTGCGGCCAGTTTTGCACTGCCACAAGTTAGCTATATTGAATCCATCCTGGGAATATTAATCGGTGGCGGCAGCTTGTTTCTGGTGGCCTGGCTGTATCATCTGCTCACCAAAAAAGAGGGTATGGGGGGCGGAGACATTAAGCTTTTAGGCATGATGGGTGCAATTGTTGGCTGGAAAGGCGTTCTATTCACAATATTTGTGGCATCAGCAGTCGGAACGGTTTCGGGCATGCTCGTTATGCTAAAAACACGCAAATCCATGAAACTTGCAATTCCATTCGGTCCTTTCTTGGCCATCGGCGGCATTACCTATATCCTTTTCGGACCCCAATTGATCGCTTGGTACTTTAATTTGTTAAGGTCGTAAATTTTGAGATGAGTTTTAGTATTATGCTGTTGGCGCCTTACCTAATCTGATTCCGATATTCAGCGCCTTGCGATTCATTTCCAGAAAGTCTGCCGGGATTTTTTTTTCTAATATCTTCATCACGGACTTCGGTTTGACCACGTTCGTCAGGTGAATAACCGCACCGAGCATGCAAATGTTAAACACGATGGGTTTGCCGATCTCTTCCATGACGGTTTCATACATCGGAAGTTCTTTTTGTTGTGCGTCAACTTTTTTTTCAGTTTTTACATACCGGGTATCGGTAATCAGCAAACCGCCTGGCCGGATTACCGGATAAAATTTATTATAGGCATTCTGTGTCAGGCATACGAGCACATTGGGTTGAATCACTTTTGGGTAATGGATTGCAGAATCTGATATGATGATATCTGAACGCGTTGCCCCGCCTCTGGCCTCAGGACCGTAAGCCTGAGATTGCACGGCATTCAGGTTGTCATAGAGCACCGCCGCTTCTGCCAAAACGATGGCTGCGGTAATGACCCCCTGGCCTCCCGAACCCGAAAACACCATCCTGCATCTCTCCATATTTATTGCCCTTTCATTGCCTTTTGAACCACTTTTTCATATTCGCTGCAATATTCCGGCTGCTCTTTTTGTACAAAAATACCGCGTTCAATTAAGTCCGAATTTTTCTGCTTGGCCTTTGATCCAATCGCAGTGGTATTTTCTTTGAAATACTGGACCATATCCACGGCATCTCCCGCGTTGTTTTTTCGGCCAAAGTAGGTCGGACACTGTGATAAAACCTCCACTACCGAAAAGCCTGGATGCAAAATCGCTTGTCGCATGATGTCGGTCATCTGTTGAACGTGATAGGAAGTTGTTCTGGCCACAAAGGTAGCACCGGCGGCTTTTGATAGTGCCACGACATCAAAGCTGGGATCGATGGTCAAATACGGCGCCGTTGTCGCGCGTATATTTTCACCCGAAAGTGGTGAAAACTGCCCGCCGGTCATACCGTAGATACGGTTGTTCATGACGATTGAGGTGATATCGATGTTTCTGCGGGCGGCATGGATAAAATGATTGCCGCCGATGGCAAGGGCATCGCCATCGCCCATGGGAACGATGAGGTTGAGCTCCGGACGCGCCATCTTTACACCGGTTGCAAAAGCTAAAGCGCGGCCATGAATCGTGTGCAGGGTGTGAAAGTCAACATAGCCGGTGATCCTGGACGAACACCCGATGCCGGATACCATAACAATTTCATTTTTGCTCATTCCCAGTTTTTCAATGGCGCGGAGAAGACCGTTTAAAACCATGCCATGACCGCATCCCGAGCACCACAAATGGGGAAAAAACCGTTCGCGTAAATAATCCTTTACGGCCATGAGTTAAACCCCCTTTCCCTGGATCAGCCGCAGAATATTCATGATATCCTTCGGTGTTATGAAGACGCCGTCTATTCGATTGGCCAGAAAAACCTTTCCGGGTTCATCCACCGCCAGCTTAACCATCTGCAGTATCTGCCCCATGTTCTGCTCCACCACAATGACCGACTTCACCGCAGCACATTTTTCACGCACAACATCTGCCGGAAATGGCCATAGGGTTTGGAGTTCCAGCAGCCCCAGGCGTTCGCCTCGCTGCCTTCTATTTTCCACCGTATGAAGAGCGGAACGGGCTGTAGATCCGTAAGACAGCAATAAATGCTCGGCATCTTCAGTATAATATTCCTGAAATCGAGATAGCTGATGGGCCCGGTTTTCGATTTTATCGACCAGGTGACGCAACAAACCATGGACAACGTTGGGCTCACTGGATGGAAAGCCCCACATGTCATGGACCAATCCGGTGACGTTGAAGCGATGAATGCCGCCGAAATCAGACATGGGCAGTCGGCCATCTTCCCGCGGTAAGTAGGGATGATAATCAACGCCTTCTTTGACGGATGTTTTCAGTCGCTCGACCAGTGCTATTTCACCGGATTCCGGAATCACGAGCCGCTCCCGCATATGGGCAACGACTTCATCAAGCAGCAAGATAACCGGCGTTCGGTAAATTTCGGCTAAATTAAATGCTTCCACGGTAATTGAAAACACATCCTGGTGGTTTGAAGCCGTAAGCGCTATGATGGCATGATCGCCGTGGGTTCCCCAACGGGCCTGATTGATGTCGCCCTGGCTGCCGTGGGTGGGAAGGCCGGTGGAGGGTCCGCCCCGTTGCACATCGACAATGACACATGGAATTTCCGCCATAATCGCATAACCTAAAGCTTCCTGCATCAAGGAAAAACCCGGTCCGCTGGTGGCTGTCATAACTTTACAGCCGGTTAGTGATGCGCCAATGATGGCACACAGCGATGCAATTTCATCTTCCATCTGCAAAAACTTCCCGCCAATTTGCGGCAGGCGGTAGGCGAGATATTCGGCAATTTCGGACGACGGTGTAATCGGATAGCCGGCATAAAAATTGAGGCCGGCATACAGAGCCGCTTCGGCACAGGCCTCGTTTCCTTGGACAAATTTTACGTTTTCACTCATATGAAATGCCTATTTTTGGGTTTCAATCTCTATTGCAAAATCCGGGCAGCGAAACTCACAAAGTCTGCAACAGATACAGTCTTGCGTTCGTAATGCCGAAACCTTTTCTTGATCGTCTAATTCCAGGACCTTCTTCGGGCAAAGCTCAACACATATTCCGCATCCCTTGCACCAATCCCGGTTTATATGATGTTTTTTTAGTTTTGGTTTGGCCATGTAAATTTCCTCGGCTGAATTTGTTTTGGGGATATCTGCAAAATGGCTCAATAGTGACTTTAGGTATGAATGTCAAGAAAATCAAGGACCCTTGAGTGCTTTCGTGCGACCTGGTGTTATGTCTGATAAAAATGCTACAAAAGTCGTGTGGTATATTTTAGTTCAGACGAGTTCTTAAATGTCTATGGTTTCAGGTGTCAGGAAGATACAGAGGACAGATGGCAGAAAACAAAGGGCAGAGTGTTTCTGTTTTCTATCATCTGTTATCTGAAACCTGACACCTGACACCCGAAACCTAAAATAGGACCGTTTTTTTAAATGACTTGCGGGAGGCAACACTAGAATGTGATCCTAACTATTTGGCCGCAGCCAGCGCACGCTGTTGGATCGGCATTCAGGGCAGGTCCGTTCCCATTTCGCACTGAAAACACGCTCCCAACGATGTCCGCAGCGCAGGCACGCAAATTCGGCCTCCTGTTCTTCATCGGCGGGCTTGGGATTGCGCGGACGTGGCACGCGCGCTTTTGCCAGGACGCCGCGCGTGCGTTCCAATTCTTCCGGGGTGACCGATTGACGTGTTTTCTCGGCTGCATGCATAATGGTTTGCCAGCGCTGACCCTCGGCAGCGGAGCACCA
>JASFGZ010000035.1:0-16854 GCA_050123495.1 Desulfobacterales bacterium | reverse complement strand
TTCGTCGCACCTATAGAGCGGCATGTCTGAACGCCAGCGATGCGCTTCAAAAAGTAGTTGGCGTTCGGATCGGTTCAGGTATGCTGAAGATAATCGAAGGGCTGCTGGCTGAAGTCACGGAATGCAGTGAGTTGGCGTTTATGGTCGAGGAATGTTGTCATGCGGTGATCCTTTATTTTACCAAAGGAACCCTAAAAGATATCCCTGAAAACCCCCGGGAAAAAAAAGAATTTTTTGCCAATATGATCAGAGAAAACACAAGGCTTTATAACCGCTGTGCGGCCTTCGCCCCTGGCAGTTCAATTGTAGATGATATGCCTCCTCCCAAGTAGATCATTGAAAGGGAGCCTGCTGAACAGTGCTGAAATTTTCTCGAAATAAAATGACGAATGTTGTCATAAAGGATGCCGATACGCTGGCTGTCCACGGTGTTCTTGATGACGATATTTACAGCCTTGAAATCGATGTGACCATTCAGTTATCCGAATTTAAGATTCTATCGCTTAACGGAAAATGGCACCGCTATACGACACCGGATTGTCCCCGAGCGATTCCGCCACTTCAGGGCGCCATCGGATTTCGTATTGATGATGCAGGATTTAATCAAGCGGTTCACAAAATGATCGGGCGCAAGGCGTGTCGCCATTACGCCAATTTGCTGATCGAGTGTTGCGATTCGGCCAGAGCGGCTGCCCTTATCCATAATTGGAAAGATGCCAAAAAGAACCATCCTGATCTTAGTTTTGATGATTTTATTAACGGTGAGAAATCCAGATCGACGCTCGGCCGCATGCACTCTTCGGTACATGTTGAGAAAACGCGCCAGCCAGATCAAAGGATATCCACCAAAAAAGAGACCGCGGGTGACGTGTCCGGCACAAAACTTTCCTCAGGATTCACCATTGACTTGCACGTTCACACTTATCCGGCTTCCCCCTGTAGTTCAGCCACAGAAGATGATCTGATTCAAGAAGCCAAGCGCATTGGGTTGGATGCCATTTGTTTCACGGATCATAATTTCGTGTGGGATCCCGAGCGGATCAGAGCGCTTCAAAAAAAACACGAATTTTTAATCCTGCGCGGCAACGAAATTACCACCGATCAGGGAGATATGTTGGTGTTTGGCCTTGATGAGGATATCCAGGGGATCATATCGATCGAGGCGCTCAAACAAAAGGTCATGGCGGCCAACGGATTTATGATCGCGGCCCACCCATTTAGAGGGTTTCTAACATTTGATACAGCCCATTTGGGTATGACCCCGCAAAAGGCGATGCAAAGATCACTCTTTAAGCTGGTTGATGCCCTGGAAGTGCTCAACGGAAAAGTTACCCCCAAAGAAAATCAGTTTGCCCATCAGGTGGCCAGAAGTCTCAATCTGCCGGCAATAGGCGGAAGTGACGCGCATGAAGTATTTGAGGTTGGCCAGTATGCGACCCGGTTTTCCAAACCGATTCAGAATGAAGCCGAACTCGTGAATGCGCTGAAAAGCGATAATTATGAGGCCATCGCCTACCGGAAGGAAAACGGATTTGACTGAACCGTTCAGCATCAAATGTTAAGGAGAATCGCTTATGCAAACACAGCATGATTGGGAAGAAATTGTCAGGAGAATCGAGCTCTTGATGCGGCTGAAATCCTTTCCGGTGGCATTTAAAATGCTGTCAGATAAAAAAGATCTTGCCAAGATTCCATTCATGCGCCGAACCTCCCACAAGGTGACGCTGTGCCAATTGATTACCTTGGTCCGAAATTTTGACTGGACGGTCGGCGCCGATTTAGACGATTTTCTTTTCCCTACCTGTGCGTCCATATTGGGCCTGACCGATATGCCGGCAGTACACAAAGACGGAACCTTCCGAAGTATCGTCTGGGTTAAAACCAAAGAAGATGGTCAGAAATTCGAGGCGGCGATTCCGCGCCTGCCGCTTGGAAAATACAAGGCGGTGGCCCTTGCGCCATTGGTGTATAAGCCCTTTGAACCGGATATGGTCCTCATCTATGCCAACCCCGCTCAAATGATGTTGTTGATCAATTCACTTCAATTTGAAGATTATGAAGTGATGCAATTTTTCTGCGTGGGCGAATCTTCTTGTTCAGATGCGATTGCCAGATGCTACCTTACGGGCAAGCCTGCATTGACCATTCCGTGTTATGGCGAACGACGCTACGGACACGCTCAGGATGATGATCTGGTGATGGCTTTGCCGGCCGATGTAATGGAAAAGGCCTTAAACGGTATGGAGGCACTTTACAAAAGAGGCGTTCGCTATCCGATCAGCTTTGCCGGCGTTGAATCCGATGTGGCCGCATTATTTCCTCCGGCCTATTCAAATCTGGAGGACCTCATTGAAAAAATAAAAGGGAATGACAACCGTTTGGTTTTGGCTGTAACCGGCGGGATTGCGACCGGCAAGACCACCGTCGCCAACATGTTGGCGGAACTGGGTGCACCCCACATCGATTTTGACGTGTTGGCCAGACAGGTTGTTGAACCCGGTACGGCGGCCTTGAAAAAAATCGTTGAATATTTTGGAAAGCAGGTTTTGCAAGAAGATGGCGGCCTGGATCGGAAAAAGCTTTCCAAAGTCGTTTTTCAGGATATGGAGAAGCGCAAAAAATTGGAAAGTTTTACCCACCCCGCCATACTGGAAGAATTTTTGAAACAAATCAATGCGATTGCCAAACAGGACCCAAACGCTATTATCCAGGTTTCGGTTCCGCTTTTAATCGAGCTGAATTTACAGTATATGTTCGATAAAATTTTGATTGTCTATGCCAACACAGAGCAGCAGGTGCAACGGCTTTGTAAAAGAGATGGCATCAGCAAAGAAGAAGCCGCGAACATTCTCAAAGCCCAGGTACCCATCGACGAAAAAGTGGGTTATGCTGATTTTGTTGTTCGCAACGAAACCAATTTGAAAGAAACCCGACGCCAGGTTGAAAAAATTTGGCAGGCGCTAAAAAAAGATCAACAAAAATCCTAAACGCCCTATGATTTTCGCCGGATTCTGCAGCCGATCCCCTTCAGGTTGGGTGTGCCGAACGCTTTGCCCAGCGTTTCCATCGAGGTCAGCATATTAAAATTGGATGTTTGCCAGTCGTACTGGGATTCTGGCGTTCCCTCGGGAAACCACCATCCATACGAGGCATTGATCACTTGCGGATGAACGGCGTCGGTTACATGCGCGATTTGCGTTATTGCACCTTTGCCTGTTTCGATGATGACGGCGTCGCCATGTTTGATACCATATTTCTCGGCGGTTTCTGAATGGATCTCAACCTTGGGATGCGGTCTTTTCTCTCTGAGTCGCTGAAGCCATCTGTAGGATGAGTGCAGGTAAAAACGGCTTTTGGAGCTGGTCAAGACCAGGGGGAAGTCTTTATTTTCTTCTTCCGGGAGACGGCTAAACTGAGGCAGAGGCGCAAGCTTGAACTTGTCGGCCTGAGTGAATAACAATTCTACCTTGGTGGTAGGGGTTTTAAAACCGGCGGTCAGATATTTCTGAAACTGCTCGGTTCCCTTAAGATATCCACGATCAACGAATTCCGGGTAACGCAGGCCGCTCGGCTGCAATATTTCATCCAACAGTGTCTCATAGTCATCATACCAGTATTCCGCGGATGTGAGCGTTTTGCCCAGTTCATTTAAAATTTTTATATCGGGCCAGCATTCCGCGGGTGGATCAACGACCTTCGGACGGGCGAGAATGATGCCATGGCCGAGCCCGTAATGGCCAATATCGTTGAACTCAAAATGGGTGGCAGCCGGCAGTACGATATCCGCCATGCAAGCGGTTGGGGTCATGAATAGGTCGGCGACGGCGATAAAATCGAGCTTCATCAAAGCCGCATATGTCTTTGGGCTGTCCGCGTAGGTGACCAACGGATTGGTCCCGTGTATATAAGCGGCTTTGACCGGGTATGGAAATTCTTCAAGGACCGCCTTTCTAAACAAGCCCGAAGGAACGGTCATCATTCCCGGGATCGTCCGATGATGGGCATGAATCATTTCCTTTGTTTTTGAAGGCATCAGATCGGCTCTGACAAAATTTCCAAATTTAGCCGTCTTGGGTTCAGTGGGCCAAATATTGCCACCGGGTATGTCGAGGTTTCCGCTGATGGCCATCAAAGAAACCAGCGCCCGGGCCGTATCAAAATTATGAATATTCTGTTCGATGGGATTCCCCCATTGAATGGCCGCCGGCTGGGAGCGGGCGTAAAACCTGGCTGCTTTTTGGATGAGCTCGGGTGGGACCCAGGTGAGCTCTGATACTTTTTGGGGCGTATATTCCTGAATATGATCGGCCAGATCGTCAAAACCGAATGTCCATCTTTGGACGAAATCTTTGTCATACATTTTTTCGGTGATGATAACATGCAGAAAAGCCAGGGCCAGGGCATTGTCAGTTCCCGGTCTTATCTGAAGCCAGTATATGGCTTTCTGCGCGAGCTCTGTTTTTCTGGGATCGATAACAATGAGCTCGGTGCCCTTTTTCAACTGCTTCAGTAGAAGGCTGCAGATGGCACCCTCTTCGTTGGTGCTGGTGATATTGCTCCCCCAGAGGATAACGGCCTTGCTGGGGTGATGAAGATCCGCGACGGGATAAAACCCGCAGGTGTGCTTTGCGGTGATCTCGCGGGGGACATGGCAGACATCCTGTGCACCGACGACATTGGGGGAGCCAAAGGTATTGGCCAGACGATTGAGGACAAAAAGTTCCAGGCCCTTGGGCATACCCTGACAAAACGCAACTGCTTTGGCCCCATAGGTGTCTTTGATCGTATTGAAGTTCTCACAGATGTCTGCAATGGCTTCATTCCAGGAAATCCGCTGCCACTTGCCTTCTCCGCGGTCACCGACCCGTTTTAGAGGATGCCGGAGGCGATCCGGATGATTGAGTCGTTTATGCGATACGATGCCTTTGAAACAGACATACCCTTTATTTAAAAGTCCTTCAGGATCCCCTTTGATTTTCACGATCTGGTTGTTCTTAACGCCGACAATAAGCGCACAACCCCCATGGTCCATTCTGCCGCAATGCGTCTTTACCCAGCGAATATCGTTTGGCATCATCAGCTACCTTGTTTTATATCGACGATAGGCTGCACAAACTGTGATTCGGTGTCCCAGGGAAACAATATCCAGGTGTCCTGGCTGACTTCGGTGATGAAGGTGTCCACCAGCGGCCGGCCCTCCGGTTTGGCATAGACGGTGGCAAAGTGGGCCCTGGGGAGCATGTCTCTGACGATGCGGGCGGTCTGGCCGGTATCCACCAGATCGTCAACCAGCAGCCAGCCGTTGCCGTCCATGTCCACCGGTTTAAGAACGGTAATCTCGCCCTGTTCCCGGACATCGTAACTGGAAACACACACCGTATCGACACAACGGATTTCCAATTCGCGCGCGATGATCGAGGCCGGCACCATACCGCCGCGTGTTATGGCGACAATGCCTTCCCATTTCTCCAGATCCACCAGCCGCCAGGCCAATGCCTTGGAATCGCGATGCAGCTGTTCCCAGGATATCGGGAATGTTTTGGTATAGCGTTGTTGAGTTGCGGACATATCAACCTCGGTTAGTTGGTATTCGTTATTGGTTAATCGTTATGGGTTATTCGGTATACGACGAACAGGATGATTTTCCGGTTTCGAATAACAAATAACCAATGACCACTAGCTTCCGCTTGAGAAAAGCGGAAGCTATTTATCCTCGCGCATATAAGATTGGGCGAGTGCGCTGGGTGCCCCGACACGTTTGCTCAGTGCTTCCCACCATGTCAAAACGACCAAAACAAATACGGTGGCCAGGTAAGGGAGCATATTTAGAAAGGAGGCCGGAATCGTCGTTCCGGATGCTTGCAGCCGGAACTGCACGGCATTTATACCGCCAAAAAGAATAGCGCCCCAGATCGCCCGGGCCGGATTCCACATCGAAAAGATGACCAGGGCGATGACAATCCAGCCTCTTCCGCCGGTGATATTTTCGGTCCAGCCCGGCGCATAGGAAAGTGAAAGATGCGCGCCGCCTATGCCCACCAGCATTCCGCCGATAAGGGTGTAAAAATAGCGGACCTTTGCAATATTGATTCCCATGGCATCGGCGGTTTGCGGGTTTTCGCCCACCGCCCGCAGATTGAGGCCGTTGCTGGTTTTGTAAAGGTAATACCAGGCCAGGGGCAGCAGCAAATAGACCGTGTAGGTCAAAATATCCTGGTTGAATACGGCCCCTATGATCGGCAATTTGCTTAACACCGGTATGGCTGAAGGTTCGAATTTGGCGCCCACCAATCCAACCAGATAACCATTGTTTGACTCCGGGCCCAGCCGCTGCCCGAGAAAACTCGCCATTCCCGATCCAAACAGGGTAATGCTCAGACCACTGACCACCTGATTGGCACGCATGGTAATCGATAAAAATGCATGAATGCCGGCTAGTATTGCGCCCACCAGCATTGCCCCCAGAATTCCCAAAAACAGGCTGCCGGTGTGATAAACAGTGGCAAACGCTGTCACCGCACTCATCAGCATCATTCCTTCAATGCCCAGGTTAAGGATCCCCGAACGTTCCGTAAAGGTCTCCCCGATGGTGGCGTAGATCAGAGATGTTCCTGAACGCAGGGTGATTGCCAGAAGCGATGTTATCAGTTCGATCATACGGAGGCCTGCCCGGGTGTCGCGGTTGATATCTTTTTGTGCTTGATAAAACGCAGTTTGTATTCCGTAAAAAGGGCGCCGGCCAGCATGGGAAAAAGAAGCATGCCCTGCAGAACAAGTCCCATCGCCGCCGGCAGGCCCATCATCATCTGAACCTGATCGCCACCGACGAGCAGCGCTGCGATTAGCAAGGCCACAACTATAGCGGCGATTGGATTGAGTTGCGCCAGCCAGGCAACAATGATCGCCGTATAACCGTAGCCGATGGAAAGTCCCTGCTGCAACCTTCTTGAGATCCCGGTAACCTCGCAGACGCCGGCAAGCCCTGCAAGGGCACCGGCCAACAGAAGCGCACTCATGACATTTTTGGCAATTTTGATGCCCTGGGCTTCAGCCGCGGAGGGATTGTTACCGATCACCGCGAGCTCGAAACCCCAGCGCGTTCGGTTGAGGATAAACCAGAGCACAAAAGCGAAGACCAGCGCGAAGATCAAACCCAGATGGGCGCGTCCGGCAATCCTTGGCAGCCACGCGAAATCCGGAAACTGAGGTGTTCCGGGGAAACCGAACCCCTGGGGATCCCGCCATGGCCCGTAGTAAAGGTGTTCGGCGAAAAGAATGGCAACATAATTCAGCATCAGGGTTGTGAGGACTTCATCCACCTTTAACCGGACTTTGAGCAAGGCCGGAATACCGGCCCAGAGGGCGCCTGCCAGCATTCCCACCACGATGGCGACCGGCAGGACCATCCAGGGTGCTAAGAAGGAGGACCAGAATAAAACCACCCAGGTTGCAGCGATACCGCCAAGCGTCAGTTGACCCTCGGCTCCGATATTCCAGAATTTTAGACGAAAAGCGATTAAAACGCCCAGGCCGGTGAGCATCAACGGTATGGCCTTAACCAGGGTTTCAGTAAAATTGGGCCACGAACCGAAGGCGCCCTTAAACATGGCCGCAAAGGTGACAAAGGGATTGGCTTTGAATATGGCCAGCAGAATAGCGGCCAAAAAAAGCGAGATAAAAAAAGAAGCCAGGGGAACCAAGAAGATGGCCTTGCGTGATAGGGTCTTTCGTTTTTCAAAAACAACTCGCATCAATTCATCTCCAGGCCGGACGCGCCGCACCCAGACCAGATCGGTAATTCGATCATTCCAATTTCAATCCGGCCATCATCAGTCCCAGTTTCTCGGTTTCGGCTTTATTGGAAGGAATGATGCCCATGACCTTGCCTTCGAACAGGACCGCAATCCTGTCGGCAACCGTTATCAGTTCTTCCAGATCTTCAGAGACCAGTAAAATAGCGGTACCCGCCTCGCTCTGCCGGATCATCTGTTTGCGCACAAATTCGGTGGCCCCCACGTCCAAACCTCTGGAAGGATACGCTGCAACCAGCAACCCTCTACAGGCATCGATTTCTCTTGCTAAAATGGTTTTTTGGATATTGCCGCCGGACAGAAATTTTGCATGGGTAAGCGGCGACGGTGTGTCAATGCGAAACAAATCGATCATCCGGCGGGCCAGTTCTAAAATTCTGGCGGGATGCAAAAAGCCGTTTTTAACCAACGGCGGTTTGCGATAACACTTCATCGCAAGGTTATTGGCCACACTCATATCGCCGGCAATCCCCCTGGCGATCCGGTTAGCCGGAATATGGCTGACACCGGTATTGATGATCTCCAGGGGGGATTTGTTGGCTTTATCCTGGCCAAAAATTCGAATTGTTCCACCGGTGGCTTTGCGAAGGCCGGTCAGAACTTCAACCAGCTGTTTCTGGCCGTTTCCGGCCACCCCGGCGATACCCAGGATCTCCCCGGAGCGAACACGGAAAGAAACCCCTTTGAGCGCCGGCAGCCCCTTATCATCGTCGGCGGTTACATCTTTCAGCTCAAGGGCGACATCGCCGGGATCGCGGTCCTTTTTTTCCAGCCGGAAGAGCACATCCCGACCCACCATCAACCGGGCCAGTTCTTGGGGATTCGTCTTCTCTGTCTGTTTTACCTCTATCAGGCGCCCCTTGTTCAGTACCCGCACCCAGTCAGAAAAGACCATGACCTCTTCCATTTTATGGGTGATAAAGATGGCAGATTTGCCTTCCCGGGTCATTTGATCAAGAATGGCGTTGAGCTCTTTCGATTCCTGGGGTGTCAAAACCGCTGTGGGCTCGTCCAGAATCAGGATTTCGGCGCCGCGATAGATAAGTTTGAGAATTTCAACCCGCTGCTGCTCCCCGACACTTAACTGCCAGATGCGACTTTCCGGATCAACCTGCAGATTGTATCTATCGGAAATCTCGCGGATTCGTGTGACGATATTTGCCATATCCGGGATAAACTGCAGATCGGGCAGTCCTAAAATGATATTCTCTGCCACGGTCATCGCTTCCACGAGCATGAAGTTCTGATGAACCATGCCAATGCCGAGCAACATGGCATCACGGGGAGAATTGATTTCTACCGGTCGGCCCCGGATGTAAATTTCGCCTTCGTCGGCGCGATACAGCCCCGCCAGGACATTCATGAGGGTGCTTTTGCCGGCTCCGTTTTCGCCCAGCAGGGCGAGAACCTCTCCCGGGTAGAGTTCCACATCCACTTTTTCGTTGGCCACCACATTGGGAAATCGCTTGGTGATTCCTTTCATTTCAAGAATAGGCGTTTTCATCTCCCTCGCTTCTCGCCGAACGCACGAAACTGTTACCCCGTAGTTGACTACTTTCCGGCTTTGCCGATCACGCCTTCGACAAAATAGCCCATATTGAGCATATCCGGGTCGCTCATCTTACTGCCGGCCGGAACCATCTCTTTGCCATTCTGATCTTTGATGGGGCCATTAAATACATCCCAGGTCCCTGAAAGCATTTCTTTCTGCTTGGCTGCAACCATACCTCTGACCGCCTGCGGCACCTTGGGGCTAAATTCACTTAGCTGCACGATGCCTTCTTTTAAGCCGCCCCAGTACTGGTGGGTCTTCCAGGTGCCATTTAAAACGGCTTTGACCGTGTCGACATAATAAGAACCCCAGTTCCATATCGGGCTGGCCAGAACACTGTCGCCGACGAATCCGCGCATGTCGGAGTCATATCCAATGCTCATCAACCCTCTTTCCTTTGCCGCTTTCTGCGGTTCGGTCGTATCCTGGTGCTGGGCAATGATGTCCGCACCGGCGTCCAAGAGCGCAACCGCGGCTTCGCGCTCTTTTACCGGATCAAACCAGGTATTGGTCCACACGACTCTTACCTGCGCTTTGGGATTAACCGAGCGGACGCCCAGCGTAAATGCATTAATGCCCCGAAGAACTTCGGGAATTGGAAAGGCCGCTGCATAACCGATAATGTTTGTTTTGGTCATTTTTCCGGCGACGATTCCGGAAAGATATCGCGGCTGGTACATGCGGCCGAAATAGGTACTCATATTGGGCGCCGTTTTGAACCCCGAGCAATGTTCAAAATAGATATCGGGAAAATCCCGGGCAACTTCCAGCATGGGATCCATATACCCGAATGAAGTTGCAAAGATCACTTTATACCCCTGCTGGGCATATTGACGAATCACCCTGGCGGCATCCGGTCCTTCGGGGACACTTTCGATATAGGTGGTCTTTATTTTGTCGCCGAACTCTGCCTCCAGCATCTTGCGACCGCGATCATGCTCCCAGCTCCAGCCGAGATCACCAATGGGACCGACATAAATAAATGCTGCTTTTAAGGCTTCTGCGGCTTCGGCCGTTGCAGGCCCCGACCCGGCACCGCTAAAGAAGACCCATGTGAAAACGGCAAAAACGACCAGCACCAATATTATTCGATTTCTTTTCATTTTACCCTCCTTTCAGAATTTATCTTGCCAGAAATGAAAATGATAAAAAATGAAACACAACGCTTTATATTCACTATTGATAATCGACGACGGACTATTGCGTATTTTTGCTAAGCCGGAATTTTAATGCACACTCCCGGAAAATGTATCGAGCACGGTTGGCACAAAATGAGTGGATTGAGTGTATTCAAACCGGGCGCTCCGCACCCAGTCACAGGCACAACCATTTGGACAGCGCTGGGCCCAGGTCTTTTCCCGCCTGCCAGGGAAAAATCGAAGCCACCCGCTTTGCGGGTGGTGATTGACTCAGAAGACCTATCATAACCGAATCGGGAGTGCAAGCCCCACCTTGTTCATAAATTGAAATACATTCGGTTTGCAAGCTTTAAGGCGCTTTTAAAAATGTTGACATGCCATCCTTTACTTTTTATCTAAATCTGGGTAGGCTTCTTTGCCATTTGAGTATTTTTAAAATTCAGGAGGATATATCGTTGAATAACATTGTCGGCTTAAAATGTCTGATTTGCGGCAAGCTATATCGTCCGGATGACGTCGATTACATTTGTCCGGAACACGGGGACGACGGTGTACTCGATGTTCAGTACGACTACGATTTCATCGGACGGCAGATCAGCAAAGAAGCCCTTTCGCAATCCCGTAACTTTTCAATTTGGCGATACCTGCCGCTGTTGCCGATTCATCCCGATGCGACGCTTCCGCCCCTTGCGGTGGGCTGGACGCCCCTATATCCTTCCCGGCGCCTTGCCAAGGAGCTGGGTTTAAATGCCTTATGGATCAAAGACGACGGCCGCCAGCCGACCGCGTCATTTAAAGACCGAGCCAGTGCGGTTGCCGTGGTAAAGGCCAAAGAAAAAGGCGCTGAGATCATTACGACCGCCAGTACCGGAAACGCCGCAGCGGCATTAAGCGGTCTATGCGCCAGCATCCAGCAGGCAAACGTAATTTTTGTTCCGGAAACCGCCCCCCAGGCGAAAATCGCCCAGCTGCTGGTCTTCGGCTCCCGCGTATTTTTGGTAAAGGGGACCTATGATGACGCTTTTGACCTTTGCCTTAAAGCGACCAAGACATACGGCTGGTACAACCGCAACACGGCCTACAACCCTTACATGACCGAAGGTAAAAAGACCGCTGCCTATGAAATCTGCGAACAGCTGGATTGGAACGCACCGGACCGCATTTTTGTCAGTGTGGGCGACGGCTGTATCATCGGCGGCTTGTACAAAGGCCTGAAAGACCTGGCGGCCCTGGGATGGATCGACAAAATGCCCAAACTGATGGGCGTGCAGGCTGCCGGCAGCAGCTACATGTACCAAGCCTGGAAAGGCAATGAAGATATTCGCACCAAACCGCCGATTCGCGCCCAAACCGTGGCCGACAGCATCAGTTCCGAACTGCCCCGGGATCGTATCAAGGCGCTGGCTGCCGTAAATGAAACCAAAGGCGCCTTCCTTAGCGTCGAAGATGACGAGATCTTAAGTGCCATTACGCAGTTGGCCCGCAGCACGGGTGTTTTTGCAGAGCCGGCCGGAGCGGCCGCCTATGCCGGCCTGACAAAGGCGGTCGCACAAAACCGGGTTGCCAGAGATGAAACCGTTGTCGTACTCAACACCGGCAATGGCCTCAAGGATGTGGCCGGCGCCATGCAGGCGGTCGATCGTGCGGGCACAAAGCCGTTTCAGGTTACGCCGGATTTGGATGCACTCAAGCAGGTGGTGGATGGATGGGAGGCAACTTAAACGTATCGTTGGAGAATTGGAGTGATGGGTTCGTTTTTTCGTTGCGTGTTACGGGTTACGAGTTGCGAGTTGCGGGTCATGCACTGCAGAGTTCAGTTTGCAATATTTTAACCCGGAACGCGAAACTCGAAACGCCTCAATTCCAGCACTCCAATACTCCATTACTCCATTACTCCAAGCAATAAAGGAGATTTGAACCGTGATTGATCTAACCGTTGTCCCCGAAGGGCTCGAAAGAGCCGTAAAAAGAGCCAGAGAAAGAAGCATCATTATCCCCACCTTTAAACAGCAGAAAGACCCTGGCCAGATTCCAGACGCTATTGTATCCCAATTAAAAAACATCGGATTGTGGGATATCGATCCTTTAAATCTTTTTCGGATCACCTGGCGCAATGAGCCGGTTGCGCGTGGAGGCGGGTTTGGCGATGTCAATTTCATTGAATTTCCCAAAACGCTGACCGGCGTCGATGCGCGCATTGTGGCAATTGTCGGCAAATGGTTTCCCACCGGCGCGCACAAGGTGGGTGCGGCCTTCGGCTGTCTGGTTCCCCGGCTGGTGACCGGCCAATTCGATCCCACTACCCAGAAGGCCGTCTGGCCGTCCACCGGCAACTACTGCCGTGGCGGGGCCTATGATTCCACGCTGCTGGGTTGTGAATCCATTGCCATCCTGCCCGAAGGCATGAGCCGCGAACGCTTTGAGTGGCTCGCATCGGTCTCCGGAGAAATTATTAAGACCCCCGGTAGTGAAAGCAATGTCAAAGAGATTTTTGACAAATGCTGGGAACTGCGAAAATCGGGACAGCGCCTGATGATCTTCAATCAGTTCGATGAATTCGGCAATTACCTCTGGCACCACGAGGTCACCGGGCCGGCTGTATTGGAGGTGCTCGAGCGTATTATGTCTCCTGAAGATAAGTTCCGGGGATTTATGTCAGCAACGGGGTCGGCTGGCACCATCGCCTGTGGGGATTTTCTTAAAAAACAGTTTCCGATGAGTAAAATTGTTGCCAGCGAAGCGCTGCAGTGCCCGACGTTGCTGCGCAACGGATTCGGAGAGCACCGCATCGAAGGCATCGGTGACAAGCATGTGCCCTGGATTCACAATGTCAAAAACCTCGATATGGTGGTAGCCGTTGATGATGAGACCCCTATCAGCGTGATGCGCCTTTTTAACGAGCCGGCCGGCAAAAAGCATCTCGCGGCGAAAGGCGTTCCTGCAACACTGCTTGATATGCTGGATCTGCTGGGAATATCCTGTATTGGAAATCTGGTTACGGCCATTAAGTTTGCCAAATACTATGAATTGGGTGAACATGATATTGTGATGACGGTGCTGACCGATTCCATGGAGATGTACACCAGCCGATTGGATGAACTCAATCAAGAACGCGGAGAATTCAGCGAAAGCGATGCGGCTGCTGTTTTTGCGCAACATCTCCAGGGGCTGGCGATCGACAATATGGAAGAGCTGACCTATTACCGTCGCAAACGCATTCACAACCTTAAATATTATACCTGGGTTGAGCAGCAGGGAAAAACTTATGAGGAAATTCAGAGGCAATGGAATGACGATCAATACTGGGAAAGCATTCCCACCTGCGTGGATCAAATTGATGCCCTGATCGAGGAATTTAACGCCAAAACCGGCTTGCTCGATAAGCTTTAGTTTTAAAGGCGGAATGGATTCTTTTTTAAATTTTAAATTTAGACAGGATTAACAGGATTATTTGGATTATGTTTTCACGGTTTCATCCGGAAACCGTGAAAGAAAAAATAAATAAATCCTGTTTATCCTGTTTGAAAAAAAGGAAATAAAAATAGAATCCATTCCGAATAAACGATGATCAATTTGGATAAGATAAAAAATTGAGTTCTATTCTATTAAAAAACTGTTTTTACATTTTTTTATCTGCCGATGAAGAATCGAGGCGGAGTGAAGATATTCTGATCCGGGAAAACCGCATCGCCAAAATCGGAACTGATATCACCGAAACCGCCGATCGTGTCATCGACGGCTCTACCTGTGTGGTGATACCTGGCTTTGTTAATACCCATCACCATTTTTATCAGACGCTGACGCGCAACCTGCCGGCAGTTCAAAACGCGGAGCTGTTTGACTGGCTGGTTTACCTGTATGAGGTTTGGCAACATCTGGACGAGGAGGCGGTTTACTATGCTTCCATGCTGGCGATGGCGGAACTGCTCAAAACCGGCTGTACGACGTCCACCGATCATCATTATGTCTACCCGCAAAATGTAAGCGGGGACCTGATCGGCACCCAATTTAAAGCCGCCGCCAATCTTGGGATGCGCTTTTCCCCCACAAGGGGCTCCATGTCCCTGAGCAAAAAGGACGGGGGGCTGCCGCCCGACACTGTGGTGCAGACTGAAGACGAAATTCTGAAAGACAGCGAACGCGTTATCCAGCAGTACCACGACGGCGGGGAGCTGGCCATGCGCAAAATTATGCTGGCGCCCTGCAGTCCCTTTTCGGTCACTGAAACGCTGATGACCGCAACGGTTCAACTGGCACGCAAATACGACGTACGGCTGCATACGCATCTGGCCGAAACCAGAGATGAAAATGAATTCTGTCTAGAAACATACGGCTGCAAGCCTTTGCGGTTGATGGAAAAATGCGAGTTTATCGGCGCCGACGTCTCCTATGCCCACGGCATCCATTTTGATGATCAGGAGCTGGAACGGCTGGCGCACACCGGTACCCACATCGCCCATTGTGCAACCTCCAATATGCGGCTGGGGTCCGGCATCTGCCGGGTCAAAGAGATGTTACCATTGGGGATTAATGTGGCCCTGGCGGTGGATGGGAGCGCCTCCAATGATTCATCCGATATGCTGGGGGAAATTCGCAATGCCCTGCTGTTGCAGCGGGTTCACTACGGCGCATCGGCCCTGTCTGCATTGGATGTCCTCAGGATGGGTACTGAAAACGGCGCTCGGCTGCTGGGGTTTGACAAGGTCGGTAAAATCCGGGAAGGTTGGGCGGCAGATCTGGCCTTATTTAACGTGGGCAAAATAGAATACAGCGGCTCGCTCGCTGATCCCCCATCCGCCATCATCTTTTCAGGGTACAATCATGGAACCGAATATACCATCGTCAATGGCAGGGTAGCGGTGGATCAGGGAAGGTTGACCGGGTTTGATGAAACGGAAATAATGAATCGATGCAATGATATCTCTGATAGAATGCTCAATCAGTGAGCGTTGATATTGGCTTTTGAAAAAAATCCGAAATCCGAAATCCGAAGTTCGAAACAATATCGAATGACCAAAATTAAAATTTTCGAAACAAGAATCTATTCTCACTAACAAGAATTTTTTGTTTCGTTTCGAACATTTGAATTTAGAATTTGTTTCGTATTTCGTGTTTCGTGCTTCGAATTTTCCGGTTTCACCGGGTATGAGGAGATTCTTCTATGGCGATAGGCAAATCAGTCAAACGGGTTGACGCGGTGGCCAAGGTTACCGGCCGGGCCCGTTATACCGACGATTTTTTTATTCCGGGGATGCTGGTGGCCAAATATCTGCGCAGCACCATCGCCCATGGGCGCGTCAAAAAAATCGACAGCAGCAAGGCCGAGGGTTTGCCCGGTGTCGAAGCGGTCTTTACTTACGCAGATGTGCCCCGGATCCCTTTCGCCACCGCCGGCCATCCCTATTCGCTGGACCCGGCTCACCGGGATGTCGAAGACCGGCTGCTGCTGACCGAGCATGTCCGCTACTGGGGTGACGAAATTGCCATCGTGGTGGCCGAAAACAACCTGGTCCTGCAGGAAGCTTTAAATCTGATCCAGGTGGACTTCGAAGCCTATGAGCCCCTGGTGAGTCCCCAAGCCTCATTGGCCCAGGGCGCCCGGGAGATTCATGCCGGATCCAAAAATGTGATCGGAGAATCCCACTATGCGGTTGGCGAAAAAATGGATGCGGCTCTGGCCGGCGCAGACATTGTTGTGGAGGGTGAATACCGGACCCAGATGTGCCAGCACTGTCATATTGAGAACCATATCGCCTATGCCTATATGGATGATCTCGAACATATCGTGGTGGTTTCCTCGACTCAAATTCCCCATATCGCCCGCCGAATCGTCGGGGAAGCATTGGGTCTGCCATGGGGTCGAATCCGGATCGTTAAACCCTATATCGGCGGCGGATTCGGTGCCAAACAGGATGTCATTCTCGAACCCATGGTTGCTTTTCTGACGCTGAAACTGGGGGGCCGGCCGGTCAAAATAGACCTTTCCCGCGAAGAGTGCATGATCGGAACCCGTACCCGTCATCCGTTTGAGGTCAAGATGCGGGCCGGCGTAAACAAAGACGGCACCCTGGTGGCCCTGGATATGGACGCGCTGTCAAATACCGGCGCTTATGCCTCCCACGGGCATTCCGTGGCCGGAGCGGCCGGCGCCAAATCGCGCTCACTTTATCCCCGGGCGGCCATGCATTACCACGCCAGGACCGTTTACACGAATATCCCGGCTGCGGGTGCCATGCGGGCTTATGGCACCCCCCAGCTGATTTTTGCGGTTGATTGTATGATTGAAGAAGTGGCGCGCAAAATCGGCATGGACTCGGTTGAGTTCCGCATGAAAAATGTCGCCCGGCAGGGC
>JASFGZ010000034.1:0-16931 GCA_050123495.1 Desulfobacterales bacterium | reverse complement strand
ATTCATGGCGTTGCAGCCACGGAATCGGCCAACAGCTCGGTTTCGGGAGCCAATTTGATCCCGATGCTGACCCTGGGCATACCCGGCAACATTGCCGCGGCACTGATTATCACCGCTCTGATGATTCATGGCGTCCAACCGGGTCCCCTTCTTTTCAGGCAGCAGGGACAGTTGATCTACGGTCTTTTCGGTGCGCTGATGATGGCCAATATTTTGAATCTCTTATCGGGGCTTTTGGGCTTGCGTCTCTGGTCGCGGGTGATTCGATCGCCGGAGTCCTTTATTTTTCCGGCCGCCTTGCTGCTCTGTATAGTGGGCGTCTACATGGCCACCGGCGGGTTGCTTGGGGTCGTGATTATGTTCATCTTCGCCATTATCAGCTATCTGATGCACACCTTCGGCTACTCGGCGATCGTGTTTGTCATCGGCTTTTTTCTGGGGGAAAGATTCGAACTCACCCTGTCTCAGTCGCTTAATTTGATCGACGGCGAACTGGTCGTATTAATTTATCACCCGGTCGCGATCGGTTTCTTTGCCTTGGCAGGTACTTCCGTGTATTGGTTCAGCTTCCGTTCCACGAAGAAAAAACGTCCCCAAGTTGAACAGAAAATGGAACAAAAAGGTGATTAGAACCCGTCTCAAAAATAGGATTTTGGTTCAAGATCGCGGCGGGGCCGAGCTTTAAACCGGAGGCATACTGTTGTATGTTGAGGATTTAAGGCGAGGCACCAACAAAGATATTGGGCCAAAAGACATTTTCGAGATGGATTCTAGATTCAAAGGAGTCTTAGCGGTCGCCCGTCACCATCAGCGGCGATGCGGTTGATTGCCAGGGGCTCGCCACCCTGGCCAATGAAACCGATCTCCTGGTGATTTGTTGTTACCTGTCGAAAAAGGAGATGTCGGACAAAGAAGGCAAGCTGACGGGTCAACAGATTCTGGCCTGCACTCCCCAGGTTGGAAAAATCGCTGCCCGGGCCAAAGCAAAAAAACTGCTATTGACCCATATTCGTGAGAAAAACGAAGAATTGATCAATGATATGGTTGCTGAAATCGGAGAGGACTACGACGGTGACATCATTGTGGGTAAAGATTTAATAGAACTTGGTATGTGAACCCTCCGGCGCAGATTTCCGCCAGGACCAGAGACAGCAAAAGGGGTAACACTCGTTTCATTCGCCCGGACTTCGTACCGGGTTTCAGCGAGCCCCACACGTGGCCAAGCGGATGCGGTGTCCTGATGGTCTGGGTGCTGTGGCGGGCATGCGCAAAGGCGCCCGGAGGCCGTGAAATTCAAATTTGTCCCCGGGCTCGCCCGCTCCCGTAGATGGCACCCGATATTCCGTGGCCGCTTACAGGCCGAGCAACCGGCGGGCATTGCCGCCTAGGATCTGTTTCTTCTCCTTGGCCGTGATTTTCAACTGGTCGATGGTGCTGAGCATCTTAGCGAGGCTGCCGATTTGATGGGGATAATCGCTGCCGGCCAGGACATGCTCGGCGCCTGCAAAATCGACACACAGCTGCAGGGCCTGCGGATCGAAATTGACGGCATCGAAATAAAAATTTTTCAGGTAGGTGCTGGGCGGCTTTGAAATATGTGCGCGACATTCCTTGAAGGCTTCATAGCCCCGATCGAGTCGTTCGGCAAGGTAAGGGATCGCACCGCCGGCGTGGTTCAAAATCCATTTGATACCCGGATACCTTTCCGCCACCCCGCTGAACACCAGCTTGGCGGCTGTCAGCGTGGTATCAAAGGTGAAACCGAGCAGCGGCATGAGCCAGTAATCGGACATGGCCTCAACGCCCGCCGGGAACGTGGGGTGGATATCGAGAATCAGCTCCAGATCCGAAGCCTTGGCATAAAGCGGCCAAAAGCGCGGATCGGTCAGTTCGACACCGTCGATGTTGCTGAAAACTTGAAACCCCTTGAAGCCGTGTTCGGCCCGGGACCGCTCCATCTCCGCCACCGAAGCCTGCGGATCGTTCAGGGGCAGGGTGCCGAGAGCGGTGAAACGTTCCCCCCGGGTTTGCATGATTGCTGCGAATTCGTCGTTGACGATCCGGGCCAGCTCAACCGCCCGCTGGGGTGATTCCACATGGGTTCCGGGAGTGGTCATGGTGAGCACCTGCATGTCGACGCCGGCCTTATCCAGGATCTGGGCCCGGAAGTCCACATCGCGATGACCGGGAACCACGATGTTGTAGTCGCCGGGATAGTGCAGCAGCGGGTTGCTGTCGTCATCAACGGTGACCTTGATGCTGCTCGGCCCGGCCTGGATCGCTTCAAGATAGGCCGGTGGGTAGAAATGGTTGTGAAAATCGATGATGGTCATGATTCAAGCTCCTTTCGGGACGAAAAGCAACGTCACCCTATAACCAGCGCAAGGGGAAAGGTCAAGTTAAAACGCGCCTGATGGGCCGCTCCCTGTTTGAACTGCAGGGAACCGATGCCCTTGCCCCGCCGGCGAATTGGCCGGCAGATAAGGAACCGGATGGTCTTACTTTTGGAAATACTTTTGACCCTCGGCCTGATTGCCCAGGCCGTAGTCGGCCTGGCCTTTTTCATCTCTTGTTGCTGGGAGGGGGAGCGACGGGCGGCATTCTGGGCCGGTGCGCAGGCGGCTGCAATGGTCGCTGCCACGGCACTCTTTTTATATCTTTGGCACAGCGGGTTTTTCAGCTCCGGTCGCGGCATCGGCCTGTTGATTGTGGGCGCCTGTCTGGCGACCATTACTGTGGTGTTGCTGACGATGCGCATAGGCGCCAATCCTGTCGCCCGGCAGGGCACGCTGGGCCTTATCGCCGGCCCGGTGGCGCGGTTCGACGAGCGAATGACCGTTTTTGCCCGCAACCGCACCTTGCAACCCGGTTCTGAATCTTACCGGCGGTTCTATGCCGAACATCCGCAACTGGAGCAGGCCGATGCCGCGCGTCGCGCGCTGGGAGGTACCATCGGCACCCCCGGTGCCATCGATCGACCTCACCACCGGCCCAATGTCGCTGCCTCGGCTGCCTCAGCTGCCCTAGCACGCCATCTTTCCCACCCGCACATCGTCAAACCCAAGAGACACCCGGCTTTGGCAAGCAGCCGTGTGGCCTTCGATCCGCAGGAAGCCACTGTCCGAGTCAAAGGTTACACCCTGAGCCTGGGGGCCCAGCTTGTTGGCATTACCCGCATCAATCCCCACTGGGTCTATTCTCACCGGGGAGAAATTTTTCATGAAAACTGGTCCGATTGGGGCGTACCGCTTGATTTGACCCACCCATGGGCCGTCGTCTTTGCCGTTGAAATGGGCTTTCGCATGATCGCCGCGGCTCCTCACACGCCGACCTCCATCGATAGCCAGGGCCGCTATGCTGCCGGGGCTTTTATCGCCACTCAGGTGGCCGCTTTTATCGCCAATCTCGGCTACGAGGCTACCGCCAACCACCTGCGTTATTATGACACTCTGCTGGTTCCCCTGGCCGTGGATGCAGGCCTGGGAGAAATGGGACGTCTTGGCTATTTGCTCACCAAAAAGTCGGGACCCCGTGTCAGACTGGGAGCGGTCACCACCACCCTGCCGCTGGTACCGGATCGGCCGGTAGATATCGGTGTGGCCGATTTTTGCCGTATCTGTAAGAAGTGCGCGACCTGCTGCCCCTCGGCCTCCATTCCCACGGGTGAGCTCGAGGTGGTGAACGGCATTCGGCGCTGGAAATTGAATGCGGAAACCTGTTTTGCCTATTGGGGTAAAGTGGGCACGGGCTGCAACATTTGCATGCGGGTCTGCCCCTGGAGTCATGCCGCCACTTTACCGCATCAATTTGTGCGGGCGATGGTGGTGCGAAATGCGATCGCACGGCGATTCTTTTTCCACCTCGACGATCTCTTTTACGGGCGGCGACCGAAACCGAAGTCCGCGCCGGACTGGGCCAGGTATGACTGAAGCAGACGCGTCATTTATGAGCGGTGCAACAGCCAGACAGACATCCAGAGATCCGGACAGCATCGGCAGAGGCCATATCCATGATGCCGTTGCAACAGATTTTGCCACTAGCGATGTTGCCGGGGCAAAGCTTATTCTGCTGCTTTTTCAGGAATAGGGGCAATTGATCTATGGACTTTTTGAAGCATTGCTGGTAGCAAATGTTCTCAATCTCTGTTCCAGTAACACGGCCCGTTGTGCCCGGATTATTCGACCTGGCACTCGCCTCCCTATACCGGTTTGGAATCCGGCCAACGCAGGAAAAAGAGCAGAAAAAAAACGATCAGGATAACAGAGCCAATAAAAAAAAGACGTCATCCATTAGGGGAATTATTATGCAAGAGAAGCGGATCGAAACGGACGTACTGTGCATAGGCGGGGGAATAGCCGGGTTAATGGCAGCCATCCGGGCAGCCGAATTAGGGGTCAAAGTGGTGGTGGCCGAAAAAGGGAATGTGCTTTATAGCGGTTGCGGGCGTATGGGTAATGATCATTTTGAAACCTATATCCCCAAAGTGCATGGAAAGGATAAAGATGCCTGGATTGAGGAGCTGTTGAAAACGGCCAAAGGAGAGATTCTGATAGGGAAAAACCTTTTAAGAACCCAGTTCCAAAAAGCATATGACATCGTCAAGCTGTGGCATAAGTGGGGCATTCCCATGAAGTATAAAGGAAAATGGGAGTTCGCAGGTCATTCTTTTCCAGGCCGGCCAATGACCCATATAAAGTATGAAGGCCGTTTCCAGAAAAAGGTGTTAACCCGGCAGGCGAAAAAGCGGGGCGTGACCATTATTGACCGGGTGATGGTTTATGATCTGGTCAAGGAAGGGAAAAAGCTGGTGGGGGCCGTTGGTTCACACACCAGAGAAGATAAAATATTGATATTCAATGCAAAGGCTTTTGTATTGGGCACCGGAAAGTGCTCCAGGCTTTATCCATCTCTAACGCCAGGCTGGATGTTTAATGATGGCCATGGGGGGACTCAGACGGGTGACGGCCGGGCAATGGCTTACCGGGCTGGCGTAGAACTTCAGAACCTTGAGATGCCCCAGCGGCATATCGGGCCGAAATATTTTGCCCGCTTTGGACAGGCTACCTGGATTGGCGTGGTTAGAGACTGGGATGGAAAGCCAGCCGGGAACTTTGTGACCAAACCGGATCGAAGATATGGCGATATGATTTGTGAAGTAAACAAACTGGCACCGGAAACCTATACACAACAGGGGAAAGGCCCTCTCTATATGGATTGCACGGAGATCACCCCTGGCGATTATGACTATATGCTGCATTGGATGAAAAATGAAGGGTATCCTGCAATGACCCAGTACATGGAGAAAGAAGGGATTGAATTCAGAAAACATCCCATTGAATTCACAACATATCCCTTAAGGGGGGGAGGGTTGATTGTGGCCGATGAAAACGCCGGAACCTCCCTGCTAGGCCTTTATGCTGCCGGTGATGAGGCCTTTGGTGATATCTCCGCCGCTGCTACATTTGGCTACGTTGGCGGTGAGAATGCAGCCAGATATGCCCAGAAAATAAAGCTAACGCCGATTAAGAAAAGTAATCCAACAATCAAAAAGGTGAAGCGTCTGATTGATGAAATCCGAGGAAGAGAAAATGGCCCGGAATGGGAGGAGACCAATGTCGCCTTGCAACAAACCATGCTGGATTATGTTGGCAAGGTTCGTAATGAATCTTTGATGAAACAGGGCCTCGCCCATTTGCGCTTTATCCGCAAAAAGGCAGAGGAGACAATTATGGCCAGAAATCCACACGAATTAGGCCGAAGCCTGGAAGTACTGAATATGCTGGAAATTGGCGAACTAACCTTCCTGATGGCACTCAATCGAAAAGAGACACGAGGGCTCCACGTCCGACCGGATTTCCCGTACACAAATCCAATCCTTAACCAGGCCCATGTTATTCAAAACATCAAAGGGAAACACGTCCTAGGATGGAGAACTTATTAGAACCCATCTCAAAAATGTCTTTTGGCCCAATATCTTTGTTGGTGCCTCGCTTTAAATCCTCAACATACAGCAGTATGCCTCCGGTTTAAAGCTCGGCCCCGTCGCGATCTTGAACCAAAATCCTATTTTTGAGATGGGTTCTAGGGAGAACACTCATGCCACCGGTAATTAATGAACAAAAGTGTATCAAGTGCAACAAATGTGCAGAGATCTGCTCGGAAGATGTTTTCTATGGATCCAAAAAGGGGGAATTCCCGACAGTGACGTATCCCAGGGAGTGTGTCCATTTTAATGGGTGTGTGTCCGTATGCCCGGTACCCGGCGCCATTTCCCTGCGAATCCCGTTACCGATCCAGCTGGTTTTTAAACCTAAGGCTGATCCGCTCTGATCCAACAATTATGGCAAAATTGGTTGCAGACTGATTCTCACGCCCTTTAGGGGAGATGGGGATATCCGTTCTATTTCTACATTTGAATCGTAATTGGGGTCAATAATCCGGGTCAAAGCTTAAATAGTGAATTAAAGTAAATTTATCACTAATAGAATGCGTTTCCGATACTCCATGTATCGATTGGCAAATTAAAGTTATCGATGGTGGTGTTCAGCCGAATCCAGTATTTTCTGTCTTTCATTGTTTCTAATATCAAAACAATCCGAAATGCCTGCAGATATGAAAGATGCGGAAAAATCCCTCCCCTCATTGCTTGGAAATAGGGTTTTTAAATTTTTCCTGTCATTTATAATCGATTTTCAAAGTGTAGCGCGGATCTTCGCGTGCTTGCCAATATCGTTTTTGCAATTTCTGTGTAACCTGGCCGGGTGCACCTTTGCCGATCGCTTGCCCGGACGCATTCAATCAGGATAGCGCGCAAATCGTTGCGGCTGTGCGGAATTGACATATGCAGTTTTTCCATGCTCGCAAAGAAACGTTCGATATGATCATCGAGTCCAAAGAACTTTCCCCTCAACACACCCGCGACATCGCAGGTCGCATCCGAATGAAGGAAGCCCCAGTCAAGCAGCGAGATTTTGGCTTGCGCGATGGGCACAAGTTGGCCATCAACATGGGCAGCACCTTGTGAAAAGTCGGTCATACTTTTATCCACCTCTCTTTTCACCTATCATGCAAATGATTTTTTAAGAAAATCGTAAATAAAATAGAAAGGCACGATTAGACAAGCAAAAACGGCCGTTGTTAAAAGTCCTAAAATTATTTTGCGGAGCTTCAATATATCATGCCACGCCAGCCATCCAAACCACCGAACTGTGCGATATGCCCAAACACGCTTCCACCGCGTGTACTTGAATTCTCTCATTACACGTCCAAAGAGTCTATCTGCATCTTTTCTTGGCCACGTTGCCCAGGTATCATCGTGTTCTCCTTCAAAATTAATTAGATAATATTCTCCCGGTAATCGCCCTTTATGGTGATAAAGCCAATCATGTAAAAGGGCGGCAGCGCGATGCTTTCCATCTCGCTTGATACCTGTCAGACATGTAACGCATGTGGGAACACTTGCACCGTCATATATAAAATTTTCGGGAACAATGATTTTGCGTTCACTGTATTCGTTTTCATTAATTTTCAATTTCCATTCGTATGTATAAGTTTCAGTTAAACGAAACCGGTTTTTCCCAAACAATTTTTCGTCTAGAGGTTCAATTTTGGGAAGTCCGGGCTCACTGATTATCGCAATGCCTTCTTTACCTGTCCCATATAGCCATTTAAAAAATCCCATAAACAATATTCCGCTTTCATTTTTTCGTTGATATATGCATCGTAATTACAGCGCGAAAAACTTCTGCTTCGCTTGTATCCCGAACATGGACCGTCATTGGAAGTTCCTGCGGACTATCAAGACCCTCGGTTGAGATTTCACAAACTGCTTTGAGGTCGGTCCTGGCAATTTTCAGATATTCAACCGTCATGCCTTTTGGGATCCACCGCATGCCTGGCGGCAGTGTCACTTCGAGCATCGTTCCGGCGGTAAGTTCGCTTATATTGCACATGGCGATCGCATGCACAGATTTAATATGATTGGAAACCGCCCTTCGTTTTTTCATCGTAATTTCACAGTATCCGGGTCTTAGCTCTTTAAAAAGAGGTTTGATTGTCCCGAAATAGGGTGCCTTCAGACAAACAAGTTTTGAAAAAATACGCTTTCCGGCGGGAAGCTTTATGCATTTGTTGTAAACATTCATTAAACTGTTCATTGTTATCCTCTATTATGACAATTATAACTGCAATAACCCATTCGTTTATCTACTTCTTCTGCCATTTTTTGTCCCCCTTTTTCATTACTAATAGTAAACCCCACCTCTCATCTTGAGAAATGGGGTTTACCTATTTACACCATAACCACCTCTGGCTTTGTAGCAATTTTTAGTATAATGATTTATTAGTGGCAATAAAATTTAGATTTTAACTGCCTTCTGGTTGATGTTTCAAGAATCAAGATCTGCCTTCTTTGTGTTCTGCAGGCGCATGAAATTGCCTCTAAGCACCGCTGCTTCCACCTCGGGCGCAAGTCCCAGACTGCGCACTTTGCGCAGTTCAACAGACGGGCTACCAAAGGGAAAGTCCGATCCGAACAGCAGCCGGTGGTGACCGTAGTGCTGGAGGTATTCGATAATCTCGCCGTGGGAGGCCAGGGCGGTATCCGCCCACACGTTCTCCCGCTCCCACAGACCCGCTTCAGCGATCGCTCGAAAGCCGCCGTTGAGCAGGCCCAGGTGAGGAATGATGACCGTTACGCCATCCGCCAGCTCTCGGACAAAACGCAGCGTGTTGTCGAACTCCTCTTCCAGCACCACCGGCAGGTTTCTGTGCCGAATCTCGTCCAGGGCGGCCCGGCACTTCGGGTCGTCATAGCAGTAGACCGGTTCGCCGGCGTGGCGGTGCCACTTGATGCCGCAGTGCGCTGCCGTAAGCTGTTCCACGGCGAAGTCGTTCCAGATGAAAAAGTAAGGAAAAACGGTCAGATCAGCCGATTTCAGCGATAGCAGAGCGGCGTTGCTTTCCTGGCGGCTGCGCTGCCAATCGGGCGTATCGGTAAAGTGGAAGTCGTAGCGGTCATAGACCTCTAAAACAGGAGAGAACATGGCGGCCCCGGCAATGTCCGTTCCGGCAACCTGCTGCCTGTAGTCCTCGAAAGACTGCGGCATACTGCGGTCGATCTCCCCGCAGTGGACATGGGTGTCGATTACCGTGATTGGCGATTTCCCCTTTCTTTTATACCCCAATCCGTTCTTCGGATTGAGGATTGAAAAAGAGTGCCTTCGACATGTCAACCATCAGTGTCATATGTTCCCCGGGAGACTTGACGGCATTTGGGGGTACACGGCATCTCACTTCCTTTCCATTGATATTGATGAACACCAACGTATCGGGCCCGGTGGGTTCGAGAACTTCGACGACACTATCGATCTCATGGATTTGATGATTTCCGCCCTGATCGGTAAAGCCGTGAGATATCATTTCCGGACGTATTCCTAAAATAACTTCCTGGTCAATCCATGGATCCAGTTGCAGATTCAAGCCGTCTACCGGCAGAAAAAAGGACGCGCCATTGACGGTGTTAAAAATAACACCCTGTCGTTGATTTTGCCGGGTAATACGGCAGGGAATGAAGTTCATTGAGGGAGAGCCGATGAATCCGGCAACAAAAAGATTGGATGGGTTCTCGTAAATTTGCTGAGGGGTATCAAATTGTTGAATAACGCCATCTTTCATGATCGCGATGCGATCAGCCAGCGTCATGGCCTCGATCTGATCATGGGTAACATACACGATCGTCGTTTTGATTCGTTGATGGAGCAATTTGATTTCCGTGCGCATTTCAACCCTTAGCTTGGCATCGAGGTTGCTGAGCGGTTCGTCAAATAAAAAGATCGCCGGATCCCTCGCAAGCGCCCGTCCCATGGCCACACGCTGTCGCTGGCCACCCGACAGCTGCGAGGGCTTTCGATTCAGCAACTCCGTAATTTGCAACATATCCGCAACTTTTTGGATCGTTTTTTCGATTTGGGCCTTCGGCGTTTTTCGAGTTGCAAGACCAAATGAAAGATTCTGTTTGACGCTCATGTTCGGATAGAGGGCATAGGATTGAAACACCATTGCAATGTCTCGATCTTTGGGTCTGATATGATTCACGACGCGATCACCGAATATGATATTTCCGGCCGTAATACTTTCCAAACCGGCAATTAAGTTTAACAGAGTGGATTTTCCGCATCCGGAAGGGCCCACCAGGACCAGGAATTCACCGGGTTCGATACTCAGAGAAATTCCTTTTAAGACCTCTACCGCGCCGAATTTTTTAGTAACATTTTCTATTGTCAGCGATGCCATAATGATTCTCTTTTATTCTATTTTGTGACGTCTGGCGCCCTTTTCATCCTATCCTTTAACGGCTCCAGCCGTGAGGCCGCGCAAAAAATACTTTCCAGCAGCGATATACACTAAAAGCGTCGGTATACCGGCGATGATGGCCGCAGCCATATCCACATTATATTTCTTTACGCCGGTGCTTGTGTTGACTAAATTGTTTAATGCCACGGTTACCGGTTGGCTATCGCCTCCTGAAAAGGCCACGCCGAACAAAAAATCGTTCCAAATCTGCGTCATCTGCCAGATAACCGATACCACAAAGATCGGCGCCGAAACCGGAAGGAGGATCTTCCAGAAAATCCTGAAAAAACCGGCGCCATCTATTTTGGCGGCCTTGACCAGGTCATCCGGAATCGTCACAAAGAAGTTGCGGAAAAACAGGGTCGTAAATGCCAGTCCATAGACAATGTGCACCATAATTAGGCCGGTTATACTTTGAGCGATGCCCAGGCGGCCCAGCGTACTGGCCATCGGCAGCAGGATGACCTGAAAGGGTATAAAGCACCCGAGCAACAAACAGGAAAAAAACGTCTCACTGCCCCAGAAACGCCACTTTGAAAAGACATATCCATTGGCTGCGCCCATGATCGTTGAGATGACCACAGCCGGAATCACCATTCTGACAGAATTCCAAAAATAGCCTTTGATCCCTTCACATTTGACCCCGATACAGGCGGAGCCCCAGGCTTCCTTCCAGGCATCTATCGACACCTCCCTGGGCCAGGATATCAAATGGCCGGTCCGGATGTCACCCATGGTTTTCAAGGATGTGATGACCATCACCAACAGCGGTATGAGGAAATAAATCGCAGCGATGATCAAAATCGTGTAGATCACGACCCGGGCAAAGAGTGCCCCGGGCGTATGATACATGGTTGTTGTGGGACTTTCATCAGGCATAACGTGTTTTCCTTAACTCTGAATACAGGTAGGGGATGATAATGGCCATTACGGCAAAGAACATCATCATGGCACTGGACGCACCAAACCCCAGACGGCCGCGGTTAAAGGCAAATGCATACATAAAGGTCGCGGGCAAATCCGAAGAATATCCCGGCCCGCCTCGCGTGAGCACCATCACCAGATCGAAACTCTTAATCGCGATATGCGATAAAATGATTATCGTGCTCAGAAATGCCGGGCGCAAGCTTGGAATAATGATGCGCCAATAAATTCGAGGCAGGCTGGCCCCATCAACCTGAGCGGCTTTTATGATCGCGTCATCGATGCCGCGCAGACCGGCTAAAAAAAGCGCCATAACAAAGCCGCTGGACTGCCAGACGGCGGCAATCACCACGGTGTAAATCGCCATTTTAGAATTGACCAACCAGTCAAAGGTGAATTCAGCGAACCCCAGATTTCTGACGAGCCGTTCCAGGCCTAAATCGGGATTGAGAATCCATTTCCAGGCAGCGCCGGTCACGATAAAAGAGAGTGCCATCGGGTACAAATAGATGGTGCGCAAAGCGCCTTCAACGCGAATGCGTTGATCGAGGAAGATGGCTAATGTTAATCCCAGAGCGATGCAGGTGGCAATGAATAGGCTGGCAAAAATGACTAGATTCTTGAGCGCGACCGACCAGCGATCGCTGTTAAATAGCTTTTTATATTGAAATAAGGGGTCACGGGAATAAGTATGCTTCAAAATCAAGTCTTTATAAATACGCAGTTGTTCCGCGCCAATTTGTTTTTTGACATCTCTTAAAAATTTACTTCTTTTGTCCGTGCGTTCGCGTTTTTCCAGGATGCGTAATTTCTCTATTATATTCTCCGAGACCCCCTCATTGCTCATTTTACTCAAGGCTTTATGGGTAATCTGGTACCCTGCGGAAATTTTATAACTGGGCAGTAGTGCCGATTGCGTCATGGAAATCCATGCGGTCCATAAGATGAAACCGTATATAAAGATCAGAGCCGCCAGGAATGTTGGCGCCAGAACAATCTTTGGAATCGCATCTTCCAGGTAATCGAAAAATCCTTTGGGACGGGACTGGGATAGATCAGCCATTGCGCTCGATCCATATAAAAGATGGGCCCTGCATTTCATGCAGGGCCCATCTAATTAGCGATTTACTTCACAGCTTCCACTTCACTGGCCAACTTCGCCGCGGCATCTTTAGCCGACATATCGGAATTATAAAAATTCGTGACAACATCCATAATGGCGCCTCTTGTGGCCGGGAATACGGCCATTTCATGCGCCATGCTGGGCACCAGACTGCCGCTGCCGGCACTGGCGACAAAGGCATTCATCGATCTTAAGGCGGGATCGTCAAAAGGTGCCCGCGGCATCCCCAATCGAACCGGTATTGAACCCTTATTGACGTTAAAGACCTCCTGGAATTCGGTCTCCAGGATCAATCGGGCCATCGCTTGTTGGGCTTTTACGGCGTCGGGCTCTTTTTGCTTAAACATGATGAAGCTGTCGACATTAAAAAGGAATTGACCGCTCGTCCCCGGAGCCGGCATGGCAACGTAATCGGCTCCCGGCATTTTGCCGGCGGCTGTAAACTCTCCCTTGGCCCAGTCACCCATAAATTGCATTGCCGCTTTACCCTGAATAACCATGGCCGTTGCCAGGTTCCAATCGCGTCCCGGGGCGCCCTTATCCGTATAGGATTTGATCATTTTTAGTATTTCAAGCGCCTTGACCATGGTGGCGCTGTTCAAGGCACCGGCATCCGCATCCACCAAAGCGCGTCGGTAGAAATCTGATCCGCCGACGGCGGCAACGATCATTTCAAAGACCGTGGCTTCCTGCCAGGGCTGCCCACCCCACGCGACCGGAATGAAACCGGCTTTTTGGATTTTCTTGGCGGCTTCTTCGAATTGTTCCCAGGTCGTCGGAATCTGGGCACCCGCTTTGCGGAAGACTTCCGGATTGACCCACATCCAGTTAATCCGATGCACATTTACCGGGACGGCGACATAGGCGCCTTCATATTTCATTACATCGGCCACAACTTTGGGTAGCAGTTGATCCCAATTTTCGGCTTTGGCAACCTCATCCAGATTTGCCAAAACGCCTTCATCTCCCCATAGTTGGATTTGCGGACCTTTCACCTGTGCTGCTGTGGGAGGATTGCCGGCAACCGCACGGGACTTTAGAACCGTCATCGCAGCGTCACCGCCACCGCCTGCAACAGCGAAGTCTTTCCAGGCGTGTCCTTCTTTTTCCAACTGTTTCTTGAGAACAGCAACCGATTTGGCTTCGCCACCTGAAGTCCACCAATGGAGGACCTCTACCTCACCCCCAAAGGCATAGGTGGAAACCATACATGTAACCGCCATAACCCAAAGCGTACGTTTGATTAATTTTGAGTACATTTTTGCCCTCCTTTTTTTATCAGGTAATGTTGGTTTTATTAAAACATAAACCCCACCTCTCATTTTGAGAAATAGGGTTTCAGGATGTATTCCAAGGCTTCCTCTCGATTTGGGTTAGCGCATTTTAGATTTGTTTCGAATTGTTAGCATAAAGATTCTTCCGAAGTCAAGATTGATGGTTCAAATATCAACTTTTCAACACCGTTCCCCCCTTTTCCCTCCAGGGATTTTTCAGCTTTCGAATCGCCCCGAACAAAACCAAAAATCCTGCTAATACCAAAGATTTCCGGCCTAAATAATCTCCATGTCGAGCGAAAAAAGTCTGCCCCCGGCGAAGATGAATCTTTCCTTTGAGGGTCGTTTTTTCCCACCAGGGCGTCTTGGCGATAACCGTGCCTCTGGCATTAATAAGAGCAGAAATTCCTGTATTGGCAACTCGAACAAAATCTCGCCGGTTTTCGATGGCACGAACCGGGCTGAAGTTGAAGTGGTGTCGATAGCCCGGTGTATTTTTCCACCATCCGTCATTGGTGATCATGCAGATAAAGCCCGCTTCTTCGGGAAGGTTTCGGGAGCAGTAAGGGCCGAAGATGGATTCAAAGCAGACAATCGGCACAATGGTAATCGCAGCATCAGGCGATTCAAAAGTCGTACGCTCCTGACGAAGACTGTAGGTGCCGGTGTATCCGCCAAGCTCCAGGGCGTATTTGCCCAAAAAGCGCAGATATTGCACAAAGGGCATGCGCTCGAACAGAGGGACTAACTTGGTTTTGTGGTAGAACTGGGGTGCAGATGCAGAACCCGGCGGCAGAAAAAGTGCTGTATTAAAGGCCTCATAGAAAAAATTTTCCTCGCTATTGAAACGGCTGCCCGGGGGAATATTTTCATTGCTGAGTTTCTGGTAGCTGTGCACACCCAGGAGAATATTCAACTTTGGATATTTTTTCCGAAATTCCAATAAATCACGGTAATAGCTCGATGCTGCTGGATCTCTTTCGTCAATCTGCTCGACGATTAGGGTTTCAGGGCCAAAAAGATATTGGGTTTTGTCATCGACAATCGCATCCGCTGTTCTGAAAAACGCCTCCACGTGTCGCGCATAATTATCCGGGTTAAATTTTTCCGTATATGGATCCAGGTTGGGCTGAATCAAAGCAAAATTTACTGTTTCGCCTTCCGCTTCAAAGTTTTGGGAAATTAGATAGGATACGACAATGGGGATAACAACGAGCATCAGCGTAATTGCGGCTACCGGAACGATGGAACCCGGGCCTTTTACCCGATAAGTAGCGTACACCTTCAAAGCGGCAAAGTTGGTCAACATGATCCAGAGCGTCCCGCCCCGAACACCGGTAAACTCGTACCATTGGATGAGCTTTGGCGCGGCGGCCAGTGCGTTGCCAAGGTTGAGCCAGGGCCAGGCCAGGTCCCAGGATAGATGAAAATGCTCGTACCCCATCCAGATGAGCACAAGGGGGAGCAAGAGGGGAATTTTCAAGATTGTCCGGATACGGCTTGCCAGCCAGAATACGAAGGCCTGCAGGAGTGCATTTGCGAGTATGATGAGAATGGCTCCCACCAATTGGGCCTGCATGATCCACCAGGTTCCAATGATATTCCACAGCAGAAAACATACAAAGGCGTAGTTGAAAATGGCGTAAGGGTTTGGGTGATGTCGGATTTCCTCTTCCAGCAGCAGGAGGGGTCCCCAGGCAATAAAAACCACAAACAACAAGGATGAAGCAGACCATGGCAGCCCCAATAACAGACCGCTGGTCAGGGCTAAAAAAATGTTTCTTCTGATGTTCATCTTGACGGGGCTTCTTTTACTGACCCCGGACGCCATCATTGCATACATCCGCAGTCATGAAATCATCATCTCTTCGATGCACCGGTTTTTTTCGGCCCAGATGTTGTTCAACCAACGCTGCAGCCCTTCCCGATAGTGCCCATCATTGTTATAATCACCGAGCATTTCTGCGCTTACCGGCAATGATCGCACGCGAACCTTAATCTTGCGTATTTTACCACACAGAAGTGCCCAAAAATTTGAGATGCCGTCGGGGTAGACAATAGTAACATCCAGTACGCGGTGAATTTGTTCTCCCATCGAGCCGAGCACGAGCGCGATACCGCCGGCCTTTGGTTTGAGCAGATGCCCATATGGTGATTGCTGTCTGCGGTGCTTTTCATTTGTGAAACGAGTGCCTTCCACAAAATTCGTAATAGAGACCGGTAATTGTTTAAACTTGTTACAGGCTTTGCGCGTTATTTCAAGATCTTTGCCTTTTAAGTGCGGCTTTTTCCGGAGATAACTTTTCGGATACCTTTTGACAAAAGGAAAATCCATCGCCCACCATGCCTGACCCAGAATCGGAAGCCATAACAGCTCCTTTTTAATAAAAAACTTCAAAAATGGGATTTTGCGATGAAATATCCGCTGAAGCACCACGATATCCACCCAGGATTGGTGATTGGCCACGACGAGATACCATCCAGATCGATCCAGAGTCTCCAATCCTTGAACATCCCAGCGCGTGTTTCCGATCAGTTTCTGGTTTTGGTTGTTGACCCAAATCCAGTTTTCAGCAATAGCGTTTAGCATCCGACTGCATCTTCGCTTCCAGGATTCCAGAGGAACAGCCGCCGCAGCGGCCACCAGCACAAACAAAGGTATGCACCAGAACACCGTGTTCAAAATGAACAATGCCAGGGAAAAACTGCCCCGAACGACGCCAGGTAAAATATGAAACATTATCTTTTCCTAAACAAAAGGACACCCCTTTCTAATCGAAGGATGTCCTTTTTTGTCGGAAGTGAAAATTAAATAACGGTGACATTTGCAGCGGCAGGACCTTTTGGGCCTTGCTCGATGTCAAAAGTGACGTGGTCGCCTTCATTGAGAGATTTAAAACCGGCTGCATTGATTGCTGAATGATGTACAAACACATCCGGTCCGTCTTCCTGTTCAATGAAACCGAACCCTTTGCGGTCATTAAACCACTTAACAGTTCCATTTGCCATAATAACATTCTCCTTTCTTCAAAATTTTCAACGTTGCTAACTGGAGGATGCCACTTTGACAAATGGATTGTTCCTTCAGAAAGAAACCATCCCGATTTTATAAGTCGGGAATTTGTCGACTAACAGTAAATAACTCTTGTTTGGGCCGAAAGCAAGCGAATTATTGATCCTTCTAAAATACTTAAGTTTCAGCGATAGTAGCCGATATTACATATAGGGGTAAACCGACTGCGTTCTGGATCACAGAC
>JASFGZ010000033.1:0-17069 GCA_050123495.1 Desulfobacterales bacterium | reverse complement strand
TCTGCAATCTGGCCGGCATTTTTGAGCTCGTATTGCCGTGCCCCGTATGTATCGTTTCCCAGAGGGGTCGTGTCCACCTCGGTGGTGCCCACAACGCGAACCTGGTCGATATAGAGCCCCTCCCTGACGACACTGCCGTTGCTAAAAAAAACAAATTCGATCATGACATCGTTCGGGTTCAGTCTCAGACTGGTCGGGACGCGAAACAGGGCGCGGCGCCAACCGTTGTCGGTGGTCCCATCGGCAGTGAGATCTCCGCTGGTGCCGGGAATGGCCAGATAATCAAAAAGCGTCGTGATTTCGGTCGACGGATCATAAATACCGACCCGACCATAATCGCGCAGTGTTGTCACACCGGAACTGGAATTATAGGACGGATTCTCGTATTTAGCGTAAAACCACAGTTCGATGTATACCTCTTCGTAAGCTGCCAGATTGACAATCGGTGTGTCGAGCCAACTCCAGGCCTTATTCGGATAGGGCCCCGGAGGAGCGATGCCGTCGTCGCCGCCGCCGGTTGCATAGCAGCTGCTGCCCCCGGAATGGCTGCGGAGGCTGGTGACGCTCCACATTGCGTCTACATAACCGTAGAATATGCCGGTCGACCAGCCGGCTGGAAGAGATGCGGATTCAAAACTTTCATCTACCAGCGTCGTCCAGCCCACGGGTGTAACTGCAAGCTGGTTCAGTGCCTGTTCCCCTTTGCTTTTCTCCAGGGCCGGGCCCTCCTCTTTGAGGATCCGTTTTCCGGAAAAATTCTCTTTATACCGGAAAGACTTTTCCGAGCGGGGACGCATAACGATGATATGATTTGGCTCTGCAAAACCGATTTCATCCAGCCGGGAAAAAATTTGTGAAAGCGGATAGACGCGACCATTTGACGGGTTGTCGATCTTTAAGATGAAGGTGTTCGTGCGATGGGCGCTGATCGCGAGAATGCCGTGCGAATCCATATAAGGTGCGAAAAATTTCCAGGCCTGCTCCAGGGTCGCATCTTCTCTGAAACCAACAACAATCTCATCCGACGGTATCAAAAGTGCCGGTCCCTGTTCGAAAACCGGCTGGACCTCCCCATCGATCGCGGTGCGAATTGCGCTCAATTTCGCCCTGAAATCAGTTTGGCTCCGGGTCTCGGTTTCCGGGGATTGAAGGTGATAGAGAATATAGCCATGGCGTTTGAGAACCTTTTGGTCGCTTAACGGGGAACGCGCCAGATTGAAATTTTGAATCGAATCGATACCAATTGCTTTTCTCTCTTTAATCGCGATGAGCTGTTGGCTGAGATTAAGCGTCACCAGTCGGCCTTTATAATAGTAACTGTAGTCAGATGTATCTTCTCCTTGACCGGTCGGCACCATTAATGGTGCTGAATCTGCAGCCAATGTCGGGGGGACATGAGCCGTCAACAGGGCCAGTATTGCCGTCAGCCCTAAAATCAGACCTGAGTTCAAAACGATGCGCTTTTTCATAGCTTCATCCCTTTTTTTTTATACAGTGCAATTCGATCCTAAAATCAGAAGGCAGTGGCTGTATCAATTACCCCCAAAAAAATTGGCCAAGCCACCCTTCAAAGGCAACCCGGCCATTGTGTCAAGACACACGGCATTCTCTCCGCCTCATCAGAATGTGTTTGTCTTTTAAGCTCATCTCCCTTGATGGGTGTTGTGTCATCATTATTTTAGCGCCGCTAGGCCCGATTACAATCGGAGTCAAGATAATCGATCAGCGTTTGTTTCAGTGGCCAGGACAGATCAGAGATCAAAGGTCGCTTGAAGGTCAGCAAGAATGCTCGCAATTATGGCAAATTAGAGTGAACATCGAGTGCAATTTGGAAAATCGGGCATTCGCGCCGTAAACATTTTTATATGCCGGGCCCCAATTCATTGTCAATATAAATACAAAAACAAATTGGGTCGCTATCGATGTTGGCCCGGCGAATGCCGGCAATTTGAAAAAATACGCTGAGTTTCCCCCACTCATCTATAACCGCTCTAAGTTAAAAGCTTTGGTTATCCTATCAATGATATTGCTCTAATACAATACGGCATGAGTATGAATTTTTGTAATAAGCTGGGTGATATATGGGTGATAAAAGTATTAGATTTTCATGACCAGGAATTGGAATATCAAATAAAAAAGTATTAGATAGGGGATATCATTTATTGGTATCGTAAGGAAGGTCACCCGGTCCCGCACAGGCCTACACAGGCGCACTTTTTGTAACTGGATGATTTGAATTCAGCTAAACCATGCTCTTCCTGATAATCCCCGATTATGGTCAGAATATATTCCCGTAGTGAGCTATAAACGATCCGGATTGAGCTTCTCAACTTGGTGGCTTCGATGATTCGCTCCTCGATTAAGCGCCGAACCGTGCGGGTGCTGCAGCTTAATATTTCGGCTGCCTCAGGAATTGATAGGAGTTCTTTTTTCATCGGTCATTTCTTCTATTTTTTGTTGTTCAAATTTGGCGTTGGTGTTCCATGTATTCAGACACCCGGGCTTGTTGATATCGTAAATCCTGAGCCGGTCACCATTTGTCAGCCTGATGTCTATCGTTCTGAAAGCGTAACGGTTAAGAATTTTAGTTAATTCGGGAAAAAGGGAGTTTAAATCTTTATGGCCACCGAATTCTTTGTAGCTCATCCCATCCGAAGCAATCCCGCTATGACTGGCAATATAAAATTTCATGACGACTCCCTCCTTTACGGTTTCGTTTCGTAATAGAGCAACCGCCATGCCAAAGATACCGATGGGATGATCATTGCGGTCTCAAGTGTTAGAGGAAAAATGTTGTCTTCAATGAGATATTGGCGATAATTTTATGATTACAGTCGGTTGTGTCTTTTACAGAGAGATGAAATTTTTCGCTTATAGCTGTTATTTGCTGTAATCAGGGGATCGGATCATCCGGGGCGGAGAGAGACATTGGGCGCAATAAAAGTTGACAAGATTGCCGAAACCATCAACGAGGCATTATGATATCAATAAGTTATTCAATGTTCTGAAATGTTCACGCTGCAAAAAATATTGCAGCGTTGCTCTGGGGTTTGGAACTTTGTAGGGAATACAGATATTACAATTGATTATCTATAAGTCAGTATCGGCCAGGATCTTTGATGCGCTATTTTTTCGAGAATGGTGCTGGGTTCGACCGCATGCGGATGGCCGACGATTTCAAGTAATGGGAGGTCGGATTGATGATTACCATAGGCGTAGGATTTTCCTAAATCCAATCCGATGCATTCCGCCAGCCCTAAGGTAAGCCGCTTTTTGTTCTGTTCCACACACACCAGCCCTTTTGGCTTTCCGGTCATAAGTCCGTCCTGGCCGACTTCAAGATCGGTACACAAAAGATGGTCAAATTCAAGATCCTTCATCACGGGCTTCAGCAGGTATCTGACCGAGCCGGATATCAATACCAGCACATGACCTTCATTCTTGTGGAAATTTACCCTTGAAAGAATTCTGGGCGCCAGGTGGGGTTTTAAATACTCGCGGTAAAAATTTTCCGAACCTTCTTCAAAATCTGTTAATCTTTTTTTCTTATAAAAAGTCAGCAGTATCCTGACCATGCGTTCGTCTGAAAGCAGCCGGCGTTGATAAAAAAAATTAGCCATATGGATTTTAAGGAGATAACCCAAAGGGACCATCCGTCTATCCCAGAGCCATTGGATGCCGAGCCGACCGCTTGCCACTTCAAGCAGGGTTTCATCGAAATCAAAAAATGCGGCAATTTTGTTTTTAAAGATCATACATTTCCTGTCGTTTTGATTTTGTGCAGGTGGGTTTCGTTCAAGAGGAATTGAGCATTTTGGTTATCATGCGATACTCAAAATCGGTGCCGTCATAGTCATATGTCGATTCTTCTCCGATCATAGGAATTAATTTAAGCCTGCCGTTGAAAAATGCGGACGTGATGTTTTCAACTTCCTGGACACTCAAATTCTTTTTCATAAAATATTTGGAATACACGTTGGGATATCCCAGGTTGCGCGTGATTCGAAACAGCCGCAGTTGCGCATTCGGATTAAGCGCTTTACGAAGGCTATATGCGGTATTCGCGGTGTTTATATCAAATAAATGAGGATTGGCAAACATCAGGGAAGAAAGCCTAAATCCTTGCCTGCCGTTGCTATCTTTTTCTCCGGGCAGTTGATGCTCGGTGTCATTGAGAAGCTTAAGCGGCGGTCTTTCCAGTTTGTCCTTACGGATATCGATGACTATCGCCGGTAAAATAATCGCCGCCCGGTCCTCGTATTTTTTAACCGTTCGCAGAAACCGCTCGATAAATTCCATGGTTGTCAGCGGTGAATCCGAGGCAACAAATAAGGCATGTTTCTTATCCTCACAGGCCCTGCTGGCGGCGTAGCCTTTGATCAAATTGCCCGCTATGGTATTGTATTTGACTTTGCGTTTGATAATGTTGAACCGCTCGATAACCTCTGGTGGAATCGGTGAATTCTGATTGAGCAAGCGGCATGGTTTTGCAGATTTTTTTATAAATTTGCCCAGGCGTCGCTCTATCAGCATCTGATGGCCAACGATTATAATTTCGTCAATCAGATCGCTTGCAAAAAGCTTTTCGAGTGTAAACTGGATAATGGGCTTTTTTTCTTCTTTACCGTCTTTAACCGCATTAAATTCCCTTAGAGGCCGGTAACCGGTCTCAATGAATTTCTCACCGTAATGCTCAGCAACGGTCTTGCTGTAACGTCTTACCTCCATTTTGTTTTTATATCCGGCCATCAAGATTGCGCTAACCATAACATTACCCACTTAACACAAAGTATAGATTAAAAACCCGATATGAGTTCTCATATTCGATCTATGATATTAATAGGTAGACAGGATAGAATGCAAGGAAATTCTGGTATTTAGATACAGATTAGGTGCCGGGTTAGATTTTGGAAAGTCACATCCTGATGGGTGATTTAGAACAGCAGGTTCGTTACTGATCAGGATTTGACGTCCTTTGCCTTGACGGCCGAGGCATAGTTCACTATAGCCTCGGCCTTAAGTGCCTTGCATATGAAAGTCTCCGACTCGTGTAAAATTCAGGTACTCAAATTTTCAAGCCCTCAAAGGGTTTGTGTCAAAGAGATCATTTTTACATGAAAGGCGTAACGGTAAAATCAGACGCGCTGCTGCTGACCACCGCCGTTATCTGGGGATTTGCCTTTGTCGCCCAGCGGGTGGGAATGGACTATGTGGGTCCGTTTACCTTCAACAGCATTCGATTTGCCATTGAGCTGGGCGATTTGCTGGTCTTAATCGGTGCCTTCTTCTGGGCCGCGCACGTCTTGATCATCGGTTGGCTTTCGCCCAGAATCAATCCGATTAAATTGGCTTTTTCACAGTATGAGGCCTGTTCGATTCTCAGCCTTATCACCGCATCCGTTGTTGAAGACACTATAATGCTTTCGATTTTTCATGCAGCCATCCCAATTCTGTACAGCGGGTTGCTTTCCGTCGGGGTCGCCTATACCTTACGGGTAATTGCCCAACGAGATGCGCGTCCGGCCCATGCAGCTATTCTGTTGAGCCTGGAAGCCGTTTTTGCGGCCATCGGCGGCTGGCTGATACTGGGTGAAATAATTTTCGCACGCGGCCTATTCGGCTGCGGGCTGATGCTGTCCGGAATGCTGCTATCACAATTGTGGAATCTGACCGGCAAAACATCATAAAATTATTGAATTGCAAATTCAGATAGTGAACTTATTGTTAGTTGTCTATAGTCCGTCGTCAGTTGCAGGAACCATGTTTTGCAACGGACAACTGACCACGGACAACGGACAGCATATTTTTTATTTAATTACTCTATTTAAAATGACCGGAAATTTTACGAATAAACCCGAGTTTAATATTGATGCGGCTGAAATTGCCAAATTTGAGGCCATGGCCCCGATCTGGTGGGATAAGCAGGGGGACTTTAAAGCCCTGCATGACATCAATGTGCTGCGGCTGAATTATATTAACCAACGGGCACACCTTGCCGGGAAAGCGGTGCTGGACGCGGGCTGCGGCGGGGGGATCCTGTCCGAGGCTATGGCCTCACGGGGTGCCATGGTTACCGGAATCGACATCGGTGACGCCGCCCTGGGCGTTGCCAGGCTGCATCTAAGCGAATCCGGCCTTGAGGTGGATTATCAGCAGGCCACCACTGAACAATTTGCGGAAATCCATCCGGATCGATTCGATGTGGTCACCTGCCTGGAGCTGTTGGAGCACGTTCCGGATCCGGGCTCGATAGTCGCGGCATGTAAAACACTGGTCAAGCCCGGTGGAGACGTGTTTTTTGCAACCATTAACCGCAACCTGAAATCCTTTCTGTTTGCCATCATCGGTGCGGAATATATCCTCGGCCTGGTGCGCAGAGGCACCCACACTTATGGTAAATTTATCAAACCGGCGGAGCTCAGAGGATGGGCCGTAGATTCCGGATTGGCATTTAAGGATTTGACCGGCCTGCACTACAACCCGATTTTAAGAAAATACTCAATGGGCGGGAACACGCATGTAAATTATCTGATGCACTATAGAAGAATTTGATTGGATTTATCTTTGCCATACTAGCGCCTTTATTTATTAATCCCTAAAAATGCTTCCAGCTGAATTACACCGAAAAAGACAAACAGGGGCACCGGCGAAACTGCCAGGACAACGGTTAGCAAAAACCATTTCCACGAGATGCTGCGGCTAATTCCGCAGGCCAAGGAAATTCCGCCGCCGCCACCGAAAAGGTAATTTCCAGGCGTATTGAATAAAACGCCGATGGCCAGATAGCGATATTTCGATAAAAAAGATCTGAATCGGCTTTTACAAAATATGCGGTTGAGAGAAAGTTTATCCAGTTTGTCGTCAATCTCACTGACGTGGCTGTCGCAAGTTTGAGAGAAGCCCAGCTCTTGCAGCCGGGATTCGATCCAGTTTTTTGGCAGCAGGCGGCCGATTAAAAATGCAAGGCTTAAGCCCGCAACGGTAGCAAAATACGCGAAAACGATCCCTTCCTTTCCAAAAACACACATCAGCACAACACCCAACTCTACCCCGGGCACAAAGGGCAGGCTCAATAGCAGGGCATAAAGGATCCCAGCGATGATTAAAACCCTGGTACCCCATTGGCCGTCCACAAATTCGGCGAATTTTTTTGCAATCCCGATTTCCCCTCTAAACCAGTAGTCCAGCCAGACAGCTAAAATAATTATAAAGGCCAAAAAAAAGAAAAGGCGTAAATAAAACCGTATCCGGTTTTGGGTTTGGATGGTCGTAAGTTTTTGAATGAAGCTTTGTGTGGACATGAAGGCAGCTCACAATTTTCGGCAACCAGGCATTAGTAACACATTGTGGTACTTTTGGCACAATGTGGATCATTTTGTCCAGAATGTCAAGGAAATTAATCAAGATTATCCCCGAACTCCATAGTGATATTTAGGGGGCATATAAATGAAGATAATTTGCCCTTGCGTTTGAAATTGGGTATAATAAAAACAGGTTGATTTCAGATCCGGGATTAAATCGGTTCACCATTCGAGAGCCACATCCCGGGTGGTGGAATTTACGAGGTCGGACCAATGGGCGAGCACCAGAAAGAATGTCTGGAATGCGGCTGGCGGGGGCCGGCTGCTGAACTGGATGAAACCGATCAGGCGTCAATCGGGAAAACTCAAATTTTTTGCCCGGATTGCGGCGGTCAGGATATTGAAGACCTGAATCCTGATCAAAGGAAACAAACATCAGAATCATAGCTAAAATTTTTACATAGAACCTATCTAAAAAAATCGCCAGGGATTTATTCCCCGGCGATTTGTTTTTGCGGCCGCAGCGGTTAACCGTAAATTTTTATAAAGCCCTGTATTTTTTTTGCCGGTCTCTTTTTTTGCCATTCAAACTGCGCTTCACATTTTCTTTTATTTCCTTTGACTTGGAGTTTATCACCGTATAGCTGTATTTGAGGTTCTTTTCGACCAGATCCGGGTAATTTTTTATATTGGTTCGCAACTTAACACCGTTTGAGGTTACTTTGCGGATAATATCGATCTCCTTGCCCACAACCTTTGTTTTTTTCTTTTTAATGGCATCCAGAAATGCCCTGCGGCTGGGCTTGCACGTTGCGTAGGTCACGACTTTTCCCATCTGGGAAATTCGATGACCGTCGCTGCCTCCGGTAATCCCCTTGCCTAAATTAAAACCCAGCAGGGCGCTGCGCAGGTTGGATTTATTCATATTTTCGGAATTAATTACCTCAACGCCATCTACCTCGGAAAAAATACGTTCGCGGCGATCCTCCGGGAAATATGTATTCTGGATGCCGGTATAGACCCCGCAAAATGGATGGGGAAAGATGATAACCGTTTTAAATTTGCGGGCACGCTTGATAATTTCTTCCATCTCCAGGGTGGTGGAACTCATGATGTCATTGCCCATATAGGGGATGACATGATCGTTGTAAAACGTTTCAAGCGCGTTGATCTGATAAAAATAAATTAGGACGTGAGTTCCTTCCTTGGATGTCATTTCAATACCCGGTATGCTTAAGACATCAGAATATCTATCAATTTCAACAGCTCCACGTATTTCATTATGATCGGTTACCGCAATGCCGATTCCAAGGTCATGTGCCTTTCCGGCAATCGCCTCGACCGTATTAAACCCATCCGAATAATGGGAATGAAAATGCAGGTCCACCACAGTGTTTTCTTTTATTAATTCAGCCAGATTCGGTCTTTCAAATTGAATGCGATGATTGTCGATCATATTTTTCCAATCCTCTTCTTATTTCGATACACGCGCGTTTAAAATGCGCACATATTTTTCATTGTCAAACTTTTTCGGGAGATACTGAGTGGGATTTGAATTTTATTATTCAATTCCCGGTATATTGGTTAAAACGGAGAATGGAAGTCGTGGCGAGCAATCTTTTCGGGAGGTGACGATCGCGCTGCGCTGCTTGGCCCCATTACCGCTCAGAGATTCAAATGATAAACTTAATATAACAGAATCTACCCCATTAATCAAATTCTTAGAAGCAGCTTTAAAGCCTCACCTTATGGCCAAAGGCTGTGTTATAAACCGATTCAGAATTATGTGTGATGACAGATAGCTGAATTGCCTTTCTATTATATCGGCTCAGGCCCTGTTAAACTTCAGTAATTTATTAAGTCAAGCGTGGGGCAGGGAAAGATTATGAAAAGTGTCATACAGTAGAACCACGTCCACATGGTTATCCGGGAGCCCGGTGTTACAATCAGACTCAATTGTTTTGATGTTCGTAATTGATTTCTGTGCGGCTATTTTCTGGACGTCCTTAATGGCCAGTGGATGTAGGTCGAGCGCATAGATTTTGCCTGAGATACCAACCAGTTGTGCGAGCGGCGCCATGTAGCTGCCGGGACCGCAACCGTAATCGAGGATACAGAATCCGGGTTCTATTCCGGCTTCCTCTAACAAATCCATGCGCGGCCTTAAAAAATCGCGAATCCTGAATACGAAGGTCATAAGTTTGAAACCCACTCTGCTCATCGGCTTATTCACAGTCGTCAGTTTCCTTTCTTGCCTGCCTCGCGCCGGTACCAGCGGTTCAACCGTTCAGGGGGGGTTCCCAGGTAATAGGCGATGATAATCAGCTGATTGATCAGCCATGTCTTCAAAAGACCCATATGCAGCCAACGGCGCGGTGATGTCACCACGGCGGCGGGCACGATGGCGATTTTGCCCCGGCGTTTTAAGCGGCGGATCAGAATAAAATCTTCCATGATCGGCAGTTCCGGGAAACCGCCGATTTTTTCAAATTGCGATTTTTTCATAAAAAGCGCCTGGTCGCCATACGGCAGCCGTAATAACCGGGATCGCAAATTGGTCATGCCTTCTATTATTCGTATACCCGCGCCGGTTGAATCGATGGCCAATCGGAAAGCACCGGCAGCAACACCGTCTTTTTTCAGGGCCGAAACAATTTGAGGACCAAATTCTTCGGGCAGCAGGGTGTCGGCATGCAAAAACACTATGATGTCGCCTGTTGCCGCTGCGGCGCCGGTGTTCATCTGAACGGCCTTGCCCGGGTTTGATTGAATCACCTTTGCTCCCCGGGACCCGGCCAGTCCGGCCGTCTCATCGATACTACCGCCGTCAACGACAATCACTTCCAGGTTTTCGACACCCTCGAGATGGGAAAGTGTCCGAACAATAGCGGCGGCCTCGTTCAGTGTCGGAATGATGATGGATATTTTTTGCGCTGAGGACGGCTTGGCCGTGGCCTTTTTAACTTCTTGCCAGTTATGAAGGTCAACGGGCCGATCCACATCACCTAACGATTCCAGCACGATAAAACACAACCCCGATTCCCTGGCAGCTTCTAAAGTTTGAGAAAAGACCTCGCCGGTTCCCCAGTCTATGCCCTCAAATAGACGGGCAGAGATTGCAGCCGGGAGGGTATTTTTCATGCCGATTAAATAATACCCGCCGTCATGAGCCGGGCCGAGCACCAGGTCGTTTTTTTGCAGTGCTTCAAAGGCCTGCTGAATAATATTTGCCGAAATCCCCGGTATGTCACTGCCGACGATAACGGCCGTTCCTTTTGACTTCCGGAATGCCGCCTCGAATGCACGCGCCATCCGCCGGCCAAGATCCCCCGGCCCCTGCGGGCGATAGCTGTATTGCGGCCCAAGCCACTCCTGCATCAAACCGGTGTTGCCGCCTTCGTGACGAACTTCAATGGTCAGGCCGGGGCGGTCGCTTACCTTTGTAACGATTGCAAGGATGTGTTCGGTCATCTGGCGCTGCAGGCGGGCGGCACCTTCTGCGCCCAGGGCCGGGATCAGACGGGTTTTGGTTTTTCCAGGCTCGGGGAATCGGGTAAAGACAATCAACCGTTCAGGCATCACTGCCGCCATAAAAATTCTCCTAGAAATTGTTTCAAAGCCTCAGATTAGGCTCAAGGGAAAGGCGTCCCGCGCTTTGGAAGCGGAGCGTACACGCAGTACGTGAGCATTTCAATGCACGGGACAACACAGCCATTGAGCCTTAGGTGAGGCTTTGAAACAGTTTCTACCTGAACTCAGGCCTGGATGACCCCGCCTCAGGTAAAGCCGGATCCGGCCGCACATGTATAACAATGATCGGCGGTGATAATGGAAGTGCCGGGTTGCGGCGGTCCCGGCATCTCGGAGACGTGGGTCTTTTTGCCGTCCATATAGAGGCCCCTGGCGAGGTTGAAATCACAATCATACAGATATCCGTTCCAGGAAACCGAAACCAGGGTTCGGCACATCAAGCCTTCAATCGCGCAGGGGTTGAAATTGGAAACCACTTTTTGCATGTAGTTTTCAAAATTACCCGATTGGATCAACCATTGCCGGAAACGTCCCAGTGGAACATTGGCAAAATTAAACAGATGGTTAAAGGTCACATTCCACTTTTTTTCAAGAATCTGATGGTACCTTTTTTCGGTTTTTTCCTGGCTGGGCGGCAGAAAGGCACCGGTGGGATTGGATACCAGATTAAGCTCCAGTCCGGATCTGTCGCGGCCGTAACCTATGCTATTCAGCTCCTGGAGCACTGCGATGCTCTCTTCAAAAATTCCGTCTCCGCGTTGCGAATCCGTCTGGGTCACATTTAATGATGGAAATGATGCCACGATCACCACCCGATAAGATTTGAGTGCACCGATCAATCGGCTCATATTTTTCTTCAACGCGGATAGATTTGAGCGCAGCATAATTCTCGCTGTCAGGGGAGAGACTTTTTCGATTAATTCCACCAGAAGCGGATTGAGCTCCGGTGCGCCGCCGGTGATATCAATGGTTTCAAAATCGCTTCTTTGGGCGTAGGCCACCACCGCATTGAGCGTGGCGGAATCCATATTTTCGTTGCGGCCCGGTCCGGCATCTAAATGGCAGTGCCGGCAGGTCTGGTCGCATAAAAAACCCAGATTAATTTGCAGCGTATGCGTGGGCTCGCGAACAAGTTCGAGATGATGTTTGGCCAGCGTCGATCGAAAAGGCACAATTTCGGTCGTCTGCTGCCTTGATGACGGTGTGGGTTTGGCTATGGTTGTTTGAACATCCATTTTAAATCGTTCATTTTTATCACATTGATACTTTTTGAACAATATTGCGCATCTGAACGCCATGTACCAGGGAAGCCCCGCCTCGGATGGCCGTAACAACGTGAATCGCTTCTGTCATTTCCGCCAGATTAGACCCCTTTTCCAGGCAGGCCTGGGTATAAGCATCGATGCAATAGGGGCATTGGACCGCATGGGCAACTGCCAGCGCGATGAGGGCTTTTTCACGTTCGGTCAGCTCTCCATCGGCAAATACGGAATTATAATACTCGAAGAATTTATGGGCGAGGTCCGGTGCTTCTTTTCCAATTTCTTCAAATTTAAGAAGATCTTCCGGTTTGTAGTAGGTGTCCATAAAAAATTTCTCCTCCTTCTGGTTTATAGTCACTGGCTGCTGGTCTCTGGTGCGTGAGTATGGTCGATTCTTTGATTGGTCAAATAGTTAATTAGTCATAGGGCTTAAACCGTTTTACGATTTGACAACTTCACTACTCGACCACTTAACTAAATCTTGAATCTTCTGACTATTTGACTATTCAACCTATCAGCTATTCAACGATATCCTCTGGCCACTGATTTCTGACATCGGTTATCTGACAACCAAAATCTGATACTTTTATTCCGGTAGCCAAAAGCAAACAGCCAGAGATCAGTAGCCAGTTTCAACGGATAAGATTGGTACATTTAAGCCATATTGGCTACAATAGCTTCAGCAAATTGCGAACACTTAACTTCGCTGGCATCCTCGATTTGCCGGGCCAGGTCATAGGTGACAGTTTTTGATTGAATAGTGGATTGAAGTGCACCTCGGATGCGTTCGGATGCTTCACGCCAGCCCATATGCTCCAGCATCATTGCCCCGGAAAGGATCAGCGAGCTCGGATTGACTTTGTCCAGACCGGCGTACTTGGGTGCGGTGCCGTGGGTGGCCTCGAACACCGCACAGCGATCGCCGATATTGGCCCCCGGCGCCATGCCCAGCCCCCCCACCTGTGCTGCGAGCGCGTCCGACAGGTAGTCGCCGTTTAAATTGGGGGTCGCGATCACACCAAATTCATCCGGCCGCAGCAGTACTTGCTGAAACAGCATGTCTGCAATCCGATCTTTGATAACCACCTTTTCCTTAGGCTGCTTGCCCTGATACTGATCATAAAGTTCGGCTTCGGTAATCGTTTGATCGCCAAATTTCTCCCGGGCAACCTCATAGCCCCATTGAGCGAAAGCCCCTTCAGTAAATTTCATGATGTTGCCCTTGTGCATCAGGGTAACGCTGGAAAAGCCGTTTGCCAGGGCATAGGCAATGGCCCTGGCGACCAGCCGTTTGGTATTGGTTGCACTGATGGGTTTGATACCGATTCCTGCGTCTTCAGGCAAAGATGTTCCCATTTGTTCGTTTAAAAATGATCGCACCTTGCCGGCCTCCGCGCTGCCGGATTGATACTCAATGCCGGCATAGAGGTCTTCGGTGTTTTCCCGAAAGACCACCATGTTGATTTTTTCAGGATGTTTCATGGGACTGGGCACCGATTCAATGTATTGAACCGGCCGTACGCAGGCATATAAATCCAGCTTTTGACGGATGGCCACGTTAATGCTGCGAATTCCCTTTCCCACCGGTGTGGTCATGGGGCCCTTGATCGCCACCGCATGATTTTCAATTTGCTCCAGGGTTTCATCCGGCAGCCAGTTGCCGGTTTTTTCAAACCCTTTTTCTCCGGCCAAGACCTCCAGCCAGGAAATCCGCCTTTGGCCGTCGTAGGCTTTTTGAACCGCTTGATCCATTACCGTGCGGGCCGCCCGCCAGATATCCGGTCCGATTCCATCACCTTCGATAAAGGGAATCTCCGGCGAATCGGGAACTTTCAGAGAACCATCTGCCCGCTTTTCAATGATTTTGCCATTTTCCATAATAACGTCCTCTATTGTTTATCATCCTGTTTCTTATTTTAATTTTCCACCTTGAAGGCTTCAATTTTATAGACGTATTTAACCCAATCGGAGCCGTAATAATCTTCGGCAACGATGCGCAGTGGAAATCCGTGCTTTTGCGGCAATTTTTCTCCATTGATCGCATAGGCCAAAAACACTTTGTTAGAACGGATATCGGCGATTGGAAATCGCTCTACTTTTTCATAAGAACCTTCCGGTCCGTAGACCGTAATATGGGTTGTATCTGCTTTCATCTGCGCCAGGTTGAGCACCGTCATCATGGAGATTCCCTTCCATCTTCCGTGATTTGCAAAAACCCCAGGACAGATCAACAGCACATTGCGTTCAATCGATGGGAGCTCGAGTATCTGTGAATAGCTTAGGTTGCGCGTTGCGGCGACATTACCCTCAATTAGCAGTCGCCATGACTTCAGATCCACTGTGTGGTCGCTTAGACCCATCGTCTGAAAATCTTTCAAGGGAATCGCTTCCAGATTACGTGTATCAAGGGTAGCTGGATTTTTATTGCTCAGGGTGGACAGATCGGTGCCTTTAGGCAGCAGGATGCGTTTGGTCTGGGCATAGGCCTTTTTCAGCCAGAGTCCGATGGTGCTGAAAAACACGCCAAGTCCGCCAAGAAATTCAATAGCAAATTTTATGAACTGTCGTCGTGTTTTCATTTGTCGTTTCGTTTCAGATGACGGATGCTGTCCTCAGCGGCTACGATGACGTCGCTGGCCAGGCCCAGGAAGAGTCCATGTTCCACAATGCCCGCACGTCCATCCAGCCTTGCAGCGATGCTATCGGGTCCCGCCATTTGTCCTAAATTTGCATCCAGGATGAAGTTGTTTTGATCGGTCTTATAGGGCTGCCCATCCGCTTCTTTTCGTAAGGTCACGGATGCTCCCAGCGATTTGATGAAGTTTTCTTCGGTTTTGACGGCAAACGGGATGACTTCGATTGGTAAAGCCCAATGGGTACCCAGGCAGGGTGAAAGTTTACTTTCATCAACAATAATAATATTCCGCCGGCTGGCTTGCGCGACCACTTTTTCCCGCAGCAGGGCACCACCGCCACCTTTAATCAAGTTCAGATCCGGATCGACCTCATCGGCCCCGTCTATGGTTACATCAATATCCGGTTGATCATCCAGACCGCATAATGGAATATTCAATTCTCCAGCCAGTTTTTGAGTACGGATTGAGGTCGGGATACCGACAATGTCTTTTAAATCACCGGATTTGAGCCGCTCGGCAATCCATCTTACGGCAAATTCTGTCGTGCTGCCCGTCCCCAGGCCCACCACCATGCCGGAATCGACGAATTCGACGGCGCGATGCGCCGCTTTCTGCTTGAGCTCATCCTGTTTATTCAATCTTTAGATGCTCCTTATTTTTTAATGACTAAACCTTTGCGCAAATATTGGATAAAAGTTGCCGCGGTATTTATGCCGCTTTAAGAAGTTTGCATTTTTCAGCAATGCTTTCCAGCAGCTTTTTAAACGGCTGGGCAAAGGCAACAACCCCGTCATCCTGCAGTTTTTGGGTAATGGCTTCCAGATCAATTCCCAGATCCGCCAGTTTGGCGAGCTGGCTTTGCGCTTCCGCCAGACCCCGGGTAAGGGTCTGGGCCACCCGACCGTGATCCATAAAGCTTTCCAGGGTTGACGGCGGCAACGTGTTGACCGTATCGGGTCCGATCAGTTCATCTACATACAGGTTATCCGGGTAGGCCCGATTTTTGGTACTCGTGCTGGCCCACAAAACACGCTGGACACGTGCGCCTTTATCGGCCAGTTGCTGCCAGCGGGATTGCTCCAGTATTTTTTTGTATTGCTCGTAGGCGACCTTTGAATTGGCAACTGCGATTTTACCCAGCAGCTCGCCGGCGCCTATCTTTTCCAATTCTGTATCAACGGCCGTATCCACCCGACTGACAAAAAATGAAGCCACCGAAGCGACTTTGTCAATCGGATGTCCGCCTTTGACCGTTGGTCCGATGGCTGCCAGTTTCTCCAGCCCGGCCAGGTATGCTGCGGCAACGGCTTTATAATTTTCCAGGCTGAAAATCAGCGTCACATTGACATTGACCCCCGAGCCGATCAAAGTGGTGATGGCGGGAAGCCCTGCTTGTGTGGCCGGCACCTTGATCATTACATTGGGTCGGTTTACGGTTTCAAAAAGCCGCTTGGCTTCGGCGACGGTCTTTTCAGTATCATAGGCTAGCTCCGGGCTGACTTCCAGACTGACATAGCCGTCTTTGCCGCCGGATGAATCATAAACGCCGCGAAGCTCGTCGGCGGCCAGGGAAATATCTTTAATGGCAAGCGCTTCATAAATTTGCTCGATGGGTTGATCTGTTTTGAGCAGCTGTTTTAAATCTTCATCATAGTCGTTGCTGCCGGCGATAGCTTTTTCAAATATCGCCGGATTTGAGGTTACCCCCCTGAGACCGATGTCGATCAGCTGTTTTAGCTCACCCGAGGTGATCATCGAGCGCTGAATGTAGTCCAGCCATATGGATTGACCCATGCTTTCAAGTTCGGTCAGTTTGGACATTAGATTCTCCTATACTCGAATTGATCAGATTCTAAACAGTTGTGCTGATGATTTTCATTATCATCTTCATTCCCGACAAATCAATTTTATTTTTCACAGCAGATCCAGGGCACTTTCAACCACTTGATTTGCCGTGAGACCGAAATTCTCATAAAGCGTTTCGTAGGGCGCTGAGGCGCCGAAATGATCCAGAGCAATGACCCGGCCAAATTCACCGACATAACGGTGCCATCCCTGGGGGCTGCCGGCCTCGATGGCAATTTTTGCTTTGACCTCCGGCGGCAGGACCCGGCGACGATAGTCCTGCGGTTGCGCATCAAACAATTCCCAGGAGGGCATGCTCACCACCCGCACAGCCGACCCCCTGGCTTTGATCATTTCAGCCGCTTCAAGGGCAATTTGGACTTCCGAACCGCTGCCGATCAGGATAACTTCGGGGATTTTATTGTCGGCCTCACTCAGAATATAGGCGCCCTGGTGCAAGCCCTCGGCAGATGCGTATGTCGAGTTACGGTCCA
>JASFGZ010000032.1:0-17205 GCA_050123495.1 Desulfobacterales bacterium | reverse complement strand
AGCGTCGGGTCCATGCGACGGAACAGTTCGATGGCATCTTTATTCCAGCACCACCACATATTGCGCGACAGGATCTCGAGAAAATGGAGATTTTGCGGTATGTTCGGAAGCACCTGAAATGTCTTGAAATTTTTCATATTATTGTCATCCTTCGTTTTGCCGTAATGAATCGTAAACAAAATCAGAAACAGGCGTAAAGATATCGCTTAAAACATTAAAAATCAATATCTGTATAATTTGGGAATTCAGGAATTCAAGAATTAAAACTGGCGATAAAAATGGATTCAATTCCCCAATTCCGGAATCCCTGGAAGATTATTTTCTTAATGTTAACCAGACCCGCAGCAGTTCACTCGCCCCCCAGGCCTGCGCATCGCATCCGCGCGCCGTATGGGGATAATCGCCGTCTAAAATTTCCGGTATGTGGCCCAGGCAGCCGTGTTCGATAAGACGCGTGCTGCTGGTCAACCAGGACAGGGCCGTTTCCGTACTTTCTTCTCCATAGGTCATGGCCCAGGCTTCGCAGAAAGACGGAAACAACCAGGTCCAGGCCGTACCGTTATGATAGGCCGGTTTGCGCCGGGTGTCTTCGTCACCTTCATAGCGTCCCAGGTAAGGGTGTTGGGGATCGTTGATCAATTCTCCTTGATGAAAAATTTTAATCGTATGTTGAACCGGCCGGTCGGCCAGGCTGCGGATGGCGCCCGGAACCAGTAATTCGGTGCAGGCCGTTAGAATACGCTGGCATTTTTGCGGTTCTTTGATTGCGCCCAGCGTGATGGCCAACAGCTGATTGGGGCGCAAGGCGTCGTCGGCCGTTGCATCTTCGGCCGGCTGGCCGGCGGCGGCATGCAGACAATCCGAAAGGTAGCCTAACTCCGGCTGCCAAAAGTACTTTAGGATCGAGTTTTCAACCTGTTGGGCCAGGTGCTGCCAGGATTTAGCTGCTTCAGCAGAATCGATTTTAGACAGAAAACAAAGGGCTGCATACCAGAGCGCCTGGATTTCTATGGGATAGCCCTGTCGGGGGGTGCCGGCCGGATGATTGGTGTCCATCCAGGTAAAGTGGGTCGGGCTGAAAATTAACCCCGAGTCCGGATCCATGCGAACACCGCTGGGTGTGCCTAATTTTATGGATTGACCGATCGATAGAAGGATCTGCCGCATTAAACGGCCCCCGCATTCTGATTCAAGGAATTGTTCCGTATCATCTGCTTGAACCAAATCCGCACAGGCCACAATCAACCATAGCGGGGCATCGGATGTATCCCGGTTGGCGGCGTTTTCGCCCTGAATCATATTCGGCAGGGTCCCCTTTTTCTCAAAACGGGCAAACTGAATGACAATATCACGGGCGGCGGCCATTTTTCCAGCAGCCACCAGCCCGCGTACAAATATTAAAGCATCCCTTCCCCAATCCAGAAACCAGGGATACCCGGCGATAACAGTTTTTAAATCGCCGCGCTTGACCACGTAATGGTCCAAGGATGTTTTCAGTATTCGGGTGATGGTTGCAGTCTCACTGTTTTCTGCCGATATCGGAAGGACGGTTGAATGCGGGATGGTGGGTTTTCGCTGCGCTATTTCCTTTTCGGAACCCACATCAGCCTTAAGATTTACGGTTTGATTGCCTTCGATGGAGGCGGACAGGTACCCGGGACTGAACAGATCCGAATCCGGATCATGGCCACGCTGGGCATCTTGCGACCGATGGACCCTGTAGAGCCACTCCGGTTCCCATGTAAAGGAGCCGGCGGAAATTTGCACCTTCAAATGATGGTCGGCGTCCGGGGCAAAATGAAAGCCATTGGAAAAAGCGGTTACCCTTTGTGGCCACTGATCTTCCAGGCCCTGATACGCTTTGGTGGACGCGTGAAAATTGCGGTTTTCAATATCCGGCCGCAAAATGATCGATACCGGCTTGGAATCCGCCAACCGATCCGGTAGCTGATCGGCCGGGTGGCGAAAAAAGCCCAACACCACTGAATTTTCGTCGTTAACCATTTCAACCCGGGCGGTTATGAGAATATGTTCCCCCTGACCGGTGGGGATATGATACTGCCAGATTCCGCTGGAATCCTTCGCCAAGCAGAACATTTCCAGACAGTCCGTATTCAAAGCTTGCGAGTAGCCCTGAAATACCACCCAGGCCCGGCAGCGGCTGAGCATCACCTGGCGATCTTCAGGATGTTGCGGATTCAAGTTGGCGGCCAGCAATCCATCATAGCGGCTGCTGAGATTTCCCCAGGAGACCGGGCTGTGCAGCATTGCTCCGCGGCCGTTGGTTCCCAGCAAGATCATGTCTTCATGCAGCAGTTCGGAATGTCTGATGATTTGATTGACACAAGCATTTCTTGGCCTGGGCAGCAACAGCAGGCGGGCGACTTCATGCCGACAGCCCACCGGATCAGCGTGTGCGTAGACGGATAGCGACAGGGTACAGGTTTTCAGGGTCTCGGGGACTGCCAACGGCAGAAACAGGGCAAAGTGGGTTCCATCTGCGGCCGGAAGGCTGATCTCCGATGAAATCGTTCGGTTACCTTCGAGAATGTGCGCTCGAAAGGAACGGTCGTTGCGAACGAGCAGAAAATGATCCGGGGGAACCATGACTTCCCGCCGCAGATCCTGGGGCCAATGCCATGCAATAATCCGCGGTGGATGGCCGTGGGGTGCATGCCGGCTGCAAAAATCCGACGGATTTTGCTTCAACTGAGATGCGGCCTGTTTGAGGTCAAAATTTTCGAGATGCGTTATGCCCTGATGATATGAGACCACTTCAAGGGCTTTGGCATACAGCCGCTGCTGTTCAATTCGCTCCGGCAGCAAGAAGGGTTCTTTGGGAAAATTTTGAACCTGCTGAAGATCTTCGGTGCTGGCTGAAAGACACAAAACCTGGCCGGGTTCAAGCAGCAGCGTATTTAAGCCGTTGGATTCGGCTACGGTTATTTCATCTCCGGACAACAGATCGTAAAATGCAGATGGATTCAGCCCCGTTGATACGGGATCCCATGCGGCGGCTGTCCGGTTTTCAGGGTCAAGGTTGACGATGATCAGCAGGCTTTTTTCGGACCCGGGGTGCTGCCGTTTCAGGACCACAAAATTACCATCATTTTTCTGGTGCATACTGATGACGACGTCTTCGTAAAACGCCGGATGCGCCTTCAGCAGATCATTGAGCCGCCGAATTTCTGCAACCTGGTTGGAATCAGCACCCCAGTTTAAGGAAGGCGCGTCATGGACATTGATTTTTTCTGCAGCAAACCATTCCACCCCGCTGGCAAAGCCAAACGCGCCGTTGTGGGAACTCAGGGCGCACAGGGCGGTGCGCATGCGGGCGTAAATCTTGGAACGAGCGGCCAGTCTGGGGTTGTCATGGGTTTCGGCAAAATGCACCATGATGCCGTCAGCGCCTGAAATATCGATGGCCTCCGGCAGGTAATGTTCGATCTGATCGCGGTCGTAATTTTGAAACAGCTCTGAATAGGCCCAATTTAAATTGGCGCGGTTTAAAAGATCACGCGTCACCGATATTTTGCCGCCCAGGCCTTCGAGTAAAAAGACGACGTCGGGAAATTGTTCTCTGACCTTGGCAACCATATATTTCCAGGCTGCCAGCGGTATCATGTAACCGGCATCACAGCGGAAACCATCCACGCCGCGGCGGCACCACGTGATAAAAACATCCGCCATGTATTGCCACAGGCTCGGCTGGGAATAATCCAATTTGGTCAGATCTTCCCAGGCAACACCCCAGGCGCCGGGGACCTCGATACGGCCTTCGAGGCTTCTAACCAACCAGTGCGGATGGGTTTCATGCAGGCTGGCGGCCCATCCCGTGTGATTGATGGCAATGTCGATAAGGACTTTGGCATTGCGTTGATGGACAGCGTCGACCAGTTCGATAAATTGCTCCATTGGCGTGGCGTGCGGATCAAATTCAGCCAGAGCGGGGTCAACGGCGGTAAAGCTCAAAGCAGCGTAGGGACTGCCGAATCTTCCCATGCGCCCGTAGGTTGTCGGTGTTGGGTGGATCGGCAGCAGCAAAAGAATGCGGCACCCGAGTTCACCAATAATAAAGTCGAGCTCGCCAATCAGGTCTCGAAAGGTCCCGGATGGTGGAATCACGGCGTAGCCATCCTGATCAAGTTTGCGGACGCACTTTTCATCAGACGGGGACAGCCGCTGGGTTCCGGCTTTATTGGAACCAAATTGCCGCACAAAGGCATTGTAAATGATGTTGGCACAGCAGGCATCAGCCGATTCAACATTGACAGAGGCATTTGGCCCCGGCGGCCAAATGGGCTGTGCTTCACCTTTTTTTAAGAAAAAGCATTTGGCTTCAAAATGGCCGACTTCACACAGAGGCAGGTTTGCTTCAAAGCGCCGGTCATCTATGCGCTGCATAGGAATGTCAAACCAGTCCCTTCCAAGAGGCGTTTCATTATTTTCTACTTCCCTGATAATTTCTTCTCTGATAATCTTGGCATGACCGATATTGGTGCGCACCCAGGCGGTACCCGATTCAGGTTGGGGCAGCTCAAGGATCAGTGCCAATGTATCTCCGCAAAAGCGGCGAATCCGGGTTCCCGGTTCAGGGTCTTGAACTATTTGAGCGTTTTGGGTTACCATTGTCAGCGAATTTTTTTTACTTTTCTCAATAAGATCTTAAACTAAATAGATATAATAATCATTAATTTTTTCTTGAAAAACAATAAATATAAGCATAAGAAATATTTATGGATTTATCAATCTCTCGTTTGATTATGAACAGAGCCGCGAACCGGTTCGTTAAAAAGATTTAATCTTATTTATGTAAAACGGAATTGAAAATGACGATGATGAAATATCGATTACACTTTATCGCTGGTGCGATTATTGCCATCCATTTTTTTCTTCTTTTGCCATTGTATCCCCTGAATATAAGCAGTGCAAATGCATCGCAGTTAACGTTATTTCAGGGGCAAATGTGTGAAGAAATTTTTGCGAATGCCCCCCGCAACCCGACAATTGTTTTTTCTATCACCCAGAAAAAAGCGGTTTGTTTTTCATCGTTTGATGAGGTGCCGGAAAAAATGGTCATATACCACAGCTGGTATCACCGCGACGTACCCAGCGCGAAAATCCGGCTAACCCTCAAACCGCCGCGCTGGTCGACATACAGCAGTATTCAGCTGCGTAGAACCGACATCGGTCCCTGGCGGGTGGAAATCACCGACAGCAAAGGCAATCTCCTGGGCGTGTTAAGATTCAGTGTTACGGATTGATCGTAATGGAAAAATTATTATTATTCATCGCTACTATTCGCTGGCAGGATTTCGTTGATATTTGCTTAAACAGCTACATCCTTTTCCGCTTCTATGTTCTTTTTAGAGGGACCAATGTTTTTCGGGTCCTTATCGGCATGACCGTTTTGTGGTTTCTGCAGCGCATTGCCATTTCCTTAGGCTTAATCGTTACCAGCTGGGTGGTTCAAGGCATCGTTGCTGTTGGTGCCATCATTATCATTGTGGTGTTCCGAAATGAAATCCGCCGGGTACTTCAGGCCAAAAATTTAAGATCCATCCTGTGGGGATTTTCCTACAAGTCCGCCATTACGCCGACAGAAATAATCACCGACAGCGTGTTTGAGATGGCCCAACGCAAATGCGGGGCTCTGATTGTTTTTCCGGGCAAGGAAGATCTGAGTGGTGCCGTCCGGGGCGGTACGCCCTGGAGAGGATTGATTACCAAGGAGATGATCACCAGTATATTCTGGCCGGATAATCCGGTGCATGATGGTGCGGCTATTGTACAGGGAGATCAGATTCGGGTTGTTGGCGCCATCCTGCCTTTATCCGATCGTGATGATTTGGCATCTTATTACGGTACGCGCCATCGGGCTGCTCTGGGATTGGCTGAAACCACCGACGCCATGGTCATTGTCGTATCCGAGGAAAGAGGCGACATCCTGGTTGCCAAGGGCAACCGTTTGCGGGAGATTAAGCAAAAACGGACACTGGAACAAAACATTCAGGAGCATGTCGGAACTGCCGCTGTTAAGAAAGGAGCGGTAAAAAAAGAGCGTCTGGAAATTACGGCCGCCGCATTGTTATCCATTATTTTTATCACCGGAATATGGTTCAGCGTTTCCAGGGGGCAGGATACCCTGGTTTCCCTTGATATTCCGGTGGACTACACGAACCGAAAGCCCGGAACGGAAATTTTCGACACTTCGGTAAAATCCGTTAGTCTGGTATTAAGTGGATCCGGCGCCTTAGTGAAATCGATCACTCCCGACCAGGTGGGCGTTCGGCTGGATTTGGGCAAATCCGTCATTGGGCCCAATTCGTTTTCGATTACATCCGAAAACATTTCCCTGCCGCCCGGAATCATTTTACGGGAAGTAACACCGAATGAAATAGAAGTATTCATTGATGAAACCATTAAAAAAGAGCTGCCGGTCCAGATCGATTGGGCGGGCAAACTTCCTGAACATTTAATCTTGGTCGATACTGTATTTGATCCTGAAACAGTTGAAGTTATTGGCGGCAAGCGCATTCTTGAAAAATTAGCGACCATATATACACAAAAGGTACTCCTTGATAATTTAAGCGGCAAAGGCGAACTTACGGCCAATTTAGTCCTGAATCCCGCTTCGCTTACCATAGCACCGGGGTCTAAAGATAAGGTAACGATCCAATATTTGATTCGAAACAGAGAGTGAGATGATTTTAGATTTTGGATTTTGGAATCTGAGATTGGCTAGAAAACAATATCTTTGTCGATTATGGTTCCCTTTTTGATGACGGCCGGGGCGTCCTGGGTGTTTTTGATCGACACGCTGCCTTTGATGCTGATATCGCGTTCAAAATAGACATTGCCTTCGATGCTAAGAGAATCACAGTCCACCAATGACGGCAATCCTTCCTGAAATCGCGCTTCCAAGAGGTCTATTTTGCTATAAAAATTCGGATCCAGTTTGATTTTGATTACGTCAGTTCGGTTTGCCGTCACCCGTTTGGGATTAATCTTTAGATTCGCCTTTTCTCCCAACACATAGCAATCCGAACGCAGTGACAGAAGGTCATTGCAGGATTTGACCGGGAAAAACCGGGCTCGTGGAACCCTGACAGCCGATGTGCCGTCGAACAAAGAAATGGCAGCTCCCATGGCGGTTTCAATCTGAAACACCGGCGAACTTTTTTCGTCGCGCGGATCCACCGTTTTGGGGTTGAGGATCATCGGCAGGTGGATGGTGTTCTCTTTTTTAAATAAAATGTCTAAAGAATTTAAATTGATCCAGATATTATTGGTGTTGAAAAACCGGTAACGCGTAATATCCTGAAAGGCCGCCATTTCATCCTGCGGGCATTGGGCGGCCTCACGTAGGATGAGTCGGCCGTTTTTATGTCTGGCCAGATGCCCGCCCTTAATGTCCGCCGGAGTTTTTTCGGCCACTTCCATCATAAACGGAAACTGATGTTCGGAAAAATAGCCCAGCAACCCTGTTTCCATGCGGGCCCCAAGATTGTCCAGATTGTGGATAAATGCATACTGAATTCCCCTTTCTAAAAGACGTTGAAGCGTCCCGGACGTATTGAGCGCTGTAAACACGTCGCCGTGACCCGGCGGATTCCACTCCTGCTCCGGATTTTGCGGCCAGATGGCCGGCGACAAATCCTGCTGCTGGATTTTGGGGAACTTATGCTGGATAAATTGAAGCGGAGTTAGGGAAGGTTTCAGTTTTGATATTGCCGCCAGGGTTGCATCATGCGTGTTAAAGCTGTTCATTAAAGCCAGATGAACCCCGCTGTTTTCGGCCTGCTTCAGGATAATTTCAAGAAATGACTTTCCGTTTTTAGCCGCAATCAAGGCCTTGGGTCCGGTCAACCCCATGGTGGTTCCCAGGCCGCCGTTTAAAACAATTCTTACGGAATGATCCAAAGCGCGTTGACCGGCAGCGGCGTACTTTTTTAAATTATTGAAATCCTTAATTTCATGGGGCTCAGGCGGTTGAATCTCCCGATCAAACACCAGACCGGTTTCACCGGTCACCACCTGGTTGTAGTAATAAGCAAATGTATCAATTACCAGAGGCGGCAGCCCTTCGTTTTGCATCTTTTCAACAAAGGCAGGCAGATGGTCTTCAGCCTCAGGACGACGCATTAATATCTCCTACAGTTTTAATCCGCAATCCGAATTCCGCAATCCGCAATCAAGCGACAGGTACAATCCATCCCAGTTGGTCTTCGGCCCTGCCGTATTGGATGCCGGTGATAGCGTTGTAGTATTTCCGGGCAACCGGGCCGACCTCGCCTCCGGCAATGGTCATCACCTGGTCGCCGTATTTAATCTCGCCGACCGGTGAGATAACCGCCGCTGTTCCGGCACCGAATACCTCCTGCAGTTTTCCGGAAGCATGGGCCTGGATTAACTCATCGATGCTGATTTTTCTCTCCGATACTTTGTCATTCCAGTGATTGGCCAGTTTGATCACCGAGTCTCTGGTAATTCCCGGCAGAATGCTTCCGTTTAACTCGGGGGTGACGATTTCATCATCGATCACAAAAAAGATGTTCATGGAGCCGACTTCTTCAAGATATTTTTGTTCAACGCCATCGAGCCATAACACCTGCGAATAACCGGCTTCGTGAGCTTTTTCACCCGCCAGGATGCTGGCTGCATAATTGCCGGGCGTTTTGGCTTCACCCACGCCGCCGCGGACAGCTCTGACGTAATCCCGGGTTACCAAAATTTTTACCGGATTGAAGCCTTCCGGGTAATAGGCACCCACCGGTGAAAGGATAATGTAAAAACGATAGGTGTATGAAGCCCGGACCCCCAAATACGGATCCATGGCGATAATGGTGGGTCTGATGTAAAGAGAGGTTTCCGGTTGGCCGGGGACCCAGTCTTTTTCGATCGTCAGAAGCTTTTTGAGCGCATCAAGGGCAAAATCCGCGTCAATTTCCGGTATGCACAGACGGTGGCAGGAACGATTCAGGCGCTTGAAATTTTCCTGGGGCCGGAAAAGCTGGATATTTCCGGAGTCGGTTCGATAGGCTTTAAGTCCTTCGAAAGCGCCCTGGGCATAATGTAAAAACATGGTGGATGGATCCAAAGAAAAGGATGCATAGGGTTCGATGCGAGCAGAATGCCATCCTTTATCCGATACGTAATCCATATTAAACATATGATCGGTGAATATTATCCCGAAACCGAGCTTGGATTCGTCTGGTTTATTTTTTAATTTTTCCGCCTCTGTCACAGTCAATTCCATGGAGTCCTCCTGTAAAATATTTAGTTTGATGCTGACTAACCGATATATTATATTTGCATGATAAATCAAGAATTAAGTTATCTTCAGAAAGTTCTATTGTTACGTTCTGAAACCAATTTGCAAAACACAGATTGATTTTATCAATTTGAATGGGCAAATCGATTTATTGACATCGACACCTGCCTCATATATAAGCGCTCACCTATTCGGGCCGTTTATTTGGAATCGGTGTTTTTACATGGTAACTATAAAAACAAATCATGAAAACACGAAAGACTGAAAGCACAAAATTTTCCATACGAGTTTTCGTGCTTTCGTGATAAAAGCGCCAATTAGATATTTAAAGGAAGGAAATTTGAAATGAGCGATACAGATCGCATGGCCAACGTCGAACCGGTTCGGCTTGGCCCTGAAAGCCAGTTTTCATTTAAGTGCCACCCGGGCATTGAATGTTTTACCCAGTGCTGTAAGGATATTAATATCATCCTGACACCCTATGATATTATTCGGCTGAAAAACAAGCTGGGCCTATCTTCCGAAGAATTTTTGGCAATTTATACTGAACCGCAAATACTGGAAAAAACGGGGCTGCCGGTTATCACCCTTAAGTTTCTTGACGAGGCAGAAAAAGATGCGGCCGGCAAAGCGTGTCCCTTCATCAGAGAAAACGGCTGCCTCGTCTACGATGATCGGCCCACCACCTGCCGCTATTACCCGCTGGGTGTTGCTTCGCTCAGTCACAAAGAGGATGCAGATGGTGAAGCGTTTTATTTTTTTGTACATGAGCCTCACTGCCTGGGATTTAAAGAAGATAAGCTCTGGACGGTTAAGGATTGGCGCAAAGATCAAGGGGTCGATATTCACGATGAAATCAATGCGGAGTGGATCGATTTGATCGTTAGAAAGCGATCTTTTCCGCCCAATATGCAACTTACCGAACAGACCAAAAAGATGTTTTTTATGGTTAGTTACAATCTTGATAAGTTCCGGGACTTTGTTTTTGAAAGTTCGTTTTTGGATCGCTATGCGGTAGACGAAACCGTCCTTAACAAAATCAAGGATGACGAAATCGCATTGCTCAAATTTGGTTTGACCTGGCTCAAATGGCTGCTGTTTAAGGAAGGAGATTTCGAGCATAAACCGGAAGCAGGCGCATCGGAACAAAAAAAGAAGGATAATTAATTTTGAACAGGTGATTTCATAGAGCTGTAATTATAAGATGTTTTTATCACGAAAGCACGAAAGAATAAAAACACGAAAAAAGAAATAAAAAAATTTCGTGTTTTCGTGATGAAGTTATTGTTTTAAAAAAACCGCATATTCGATAATGAATAAACAAAATGAAAAAGCCGGTTTCAGTTGAAACCGGCTTTTTCATTTTATTTGACACTTTAACAAAGATCAATATGAGGCATAAACCAATCCTTGCCAGTACTTCTCATTTTCCAGGCGTTCGGCGATATCTACGTTAAAAAATTCCGCCACCGGTTGCAGGATCTCAGGCGATGTCGTTTGCACCTTGCGCGTAGCGTCGAGAACGGTTTGCAATCCGTTTTGCGTCATTTTACCCAGCGGCTGCCGGCATCGTCCTGAAGGCATTCCTAAAAGCGACATCAGGGCTTTATAAGCCAGCGGATTTCGAGCCCGGCAGGACACCTCACCATAAGGTGTGTTTTCCGTTGTTTTTACCGTTACCAGATTGAAAAGGGGTTCCAGTTTCTGCATCAGGGTTTTGGCTTCGGAGGGGTCACCCTCATTTAGCAATTGAACCATTTCGGTAACAGCTTTTGGGGCCACGTTGGATGCCACCGAGATAACCCCGGCCGCCTTTATTCGGGGATCGATCATCATATCATAGGTCATGCCGTCATCGCCCGATAAAATCATATATTCAGGTCCGCAGCATTCCCGGGTGCGTTGCATATTTTCGATGCTGGCGGTGGCTTCTTTTACCGTGCTGACATTGGGATACTCCTTATACAGCAGTGCCAGGTCCTCCGGTAATAATTGGGTTCCCGTTCGACCCGGAATAACATAGGGGATGACGTCGAGATCTTTGAAAGCGCCGGCAATCGGCGCAATATATTCTTTTCGTATCTCAATAGAGCTGGGACCGTTGTAATAGGGTTCAACCAGCAATACGGCATTGGCGCCGACTTCGGCCGCATGTTTGGTTGCCGCAAGTGATTCAGCCGTATTGTTGCTGCCGGTGCCGGCAATGCACAAACACTTGCCTTGGGCCTTTTCAGCGATTGTTTCGGTCACTTTATTATGTTCATCCCACGTAAGCACCGGACTTTCCCCAGTGGTTCCGGCAGCCAGAATGCCCGTAATGCCGTTTTGAATTTGGAAATCTGCCAGCTTTTCCAGACCTTGGTAGTCAACGGCATTTTCTTTAAAAGGCGTTATGATTGCGGTATAACATCCTGCTTTCATGATTACCCCCTTTACCACAAAGCCGTTCAGGCGTTTATCCTCAATATCTTTGTTTTAATAAAGAATCTTATTTACCACGAAAACACGATACCTAGAAAGGACGAAATTTATTTTATTCCTTTTTCGTGTTTTTATTCTTTCGTGCTTTCGCGATTAATTTTCCCTTTTTTAGTATTTAGCACCCGGATAATGTGGAGCTTACGCTTCACTTCTGCCGGCTACCCCCGATTGTGATGTAAAAACGGTAGTTAAAAGGCAAAATGATGTCAAGAAAAAAGATGGGTATGGCGGGGAGCGCTTGAAAAAATCTGATACATCTTATAAAAGCAGGATTTCAGTACCCGGCGCTTATATTTTGACAAAGCTAAAATTGATCCTTACTATCAGCGCCAGCATAAAAATGATTAAAAGGAATGAAGATCATGGCAAAATCAAAAAACGCAGATGAATTTATTGCCCAGCAAAGGCAGGCCATTGCTCAAAATCCGGAATGCGGCAATTCGCACTACAACCTTGGTATCGCCCTAATGGGGCAAAAAAATTATGATGAAGCCGAAAAACACCTCCATGAAGCCATTGAATGCAGTCCCGGTTTGGCTGAAGCCTATGTGGCGCTCGGCGGGATATATTTACAGCGTGGCGATCTTGATAGTTGTCTGAAATATAATCAATCGGCAGTTAAAGCCCGACCCGGTTTTTCCGAGGGCTGGGGAAACATTGGATTTATCGAGCTTCAAAAGGGCAATATCGACAAAGCCATCAAGGCGCTCGAAAAAGCGACAACCTTTAATTTCAGATATGTTCAGGCCTTTGTCAATTTGGCGAATGCTTATTTAATAAAAGGCAGAATTGATGACAGTATCGAAACCAACCTCAAAGCGTTGAAGCTTCACCCGGATTTCGGTCCGGCCCACAATAATCTGGCCATCGCCTATCTTGAAAAAGGGGAACATCAACCCGCCATCGCACACTGTGAAAAGGCGATGGCGTCAGGCTACGACGTTCCTCCCGAGATATTAAAAGAAGTTGAACAACTTAAAAAACAATAAATTGTTTGATTGGTTTAATTGGTTACATTGGTTTCATTCGTTTGCGCTGATTTCAAAATCTGCCAAAATTATTGTATTCGAACCGTGCATTTAAGGTTCGACCATTTCTTTTGCTGCTTTAACAAACCAATTAAACGAATCGAACCAATATAACCAATTCAACCAAACAATTTTTTTGATGCCCCGCTTTTCATTTTTTGTTTCCCATTCCAAAGAACGTGTCACCGAAGACAGCCTTATCTGGCATGCGCCCATGCCCTTGAGGCGCGATGCCCTGATGAGGCAAGGTGGGGATGGGGAATCCGTGAGTCACGCAGCTTATTTTCGGGCGGCACAGACTTTTCTCGAAGCCGATTCCTTTGAAGTCATCACCCGGGCGGCATCCCGACAGCTTAATCGCGAGGTGAAAGCGCCGGATATCGAGGAAATCCGTATTGTCCTTGAAAAACACGGTGAATTTTATCATCCCTCCCGAATCAAAGCCGTCGTTTGTCGGAAGCAATTTTCCTTTGTACTCAATGTGGCCATTTCCGAGGCCGGCAGGCGCTTTATCGAAAAGGAATTTCATCTCCTAAACCGGCTGAATACAGAGCTGCCGCATGACTATTTGCCGCAGGCTTACGCATTCAGTCGAACGGCCGGGTCGAACGGACAAAATTTCGCGATGTTTTTGGGTCAATGGTTTGAGGGGTACCATGAATTCCACATTTCGATAGATCCAGTCGATCAAAAGCCCAAAATCATGGTGTGGGATGACACCCGGGGTCGATTCTTTCTTTCGGCTGAGCAGACCAAAACCCTTTATGCCCGGGTGTCTAAAATTCTAACCGATTACTATAACCTGGAATCCTTTGAACAGATCCTTTCCTGGCACCATGCTGCCGGTGATTTTGTTGTCATAGTTGAAAATGGCAAACTTGAATTAAAACTTATCACCGTCCGGCAATACGCCGCCTTTTTCGAAAATCAGACGGACCTCGCGGCCGCCCGAAGCGATTCCGAACGGATGTTGCAATCCCTGTTGATTTTCTTTTTAAACCTTTCGATTCGCATGCGTCTTGATCGCCTCGACGGGATCGGTGAAATGGTGTGGTCGGACAGCGTTGTCGTTGAAGCCACCTTAATCGGATTTCTTGAAGCCCTTTCAATGAAGCCGGATGTTCCCTCGTTACCGGATTCCCCGCTGGCCTGCTTTATTGCGTATCTGGCATCCTGCACCGAAGGTGACTTGATGGATCTGACAGAGGCGATCGTCAGCCGCTTTAATCCCAAAATGCCGGGACTGACAGTCGTTAAGAAAAATATACACCCACATGTTGAGACCCTTCACGGTTGCATCCAAAAAATTTTAACAATCTAATAATTTTTTATTTTGGATTTAACGACCAACAAAAAGGCTGAGCGTCAACTTCCAGCAATTTCAATCCAAATTCAAAAATCCAAAATCAAGATCTCTCCACTACATAATGGGTTTTTTTTATCACCGGCCGCAAGATAAAGTGTTATCGAATATTTTTGTCTATTTTCGTGACCTTAACCCGTGGCAACGGTGCTTTTTTATTGACAACCTAAAAGATTAATTTTATATGAACTCTCTTGATCAATTTTTAAAAGATATAAACAAAACTATTTGAAATAAAATCAGAAAAAAACAGATTGAGAGGAGGTGAATTCCGGCAGATCCCTGGAGGGGAAGATGATTTTTATAAGTTGAAGCGAAATTACTAACGAATATGGAGGTAAATAATGGCAAAACATAAAACCCCGTTGTTGGACCAGCTTGAAAGCGGGCCATGGCCGAGCTTTGTTTCGGATCTGAAACAACAGGCCGAAGTCAGGGCAAAAAACAAGGAAAAGGTCGAATTTCAGATTCCGGAAGATGTCGTTGAAGATCTTCTGGGCGTATTGGAGCTTTCTTTTAAGCACGGTAGAACCCACTGGAAACACGGCGGAATCGTCGGCGTATTCGGTTATGGTGGCGGTGTTATCGGTCGCTATTGTGACCAGCCCGAGGAGTTTTCAGGTGTGGCGCACTTTCACACCATGCGGGTCAACCAGCCGGGCGGTAAATTTTATACCGCTGAATATTTAAGACAGGTCTGTGATCTGTGGGATTTCCGCGGCAGCGGCATCACCAACATGCACGGCTCTACCGGTGACATTATTTTTCTGGGGACCACCACCCCCCAGCTGGAAGAAGTCTTTTATGAGATGACGCATAATCTCAACCAGGATCTGGGCGGCTCCGGTTCAAATTTGCGGACACCCTCGGATTGTATCGGCCAGGCGCGTTGTGAATATGCCTGCTACGACACCCAGGCCCTCTGCTATCATCTCACCCAGGAATATCAGGACGAGCTGCACCGGCCGGCATTTCCCTATAAGTTCAAATTTAAATTTGACGGCTGTCCCAACTGCTGTGTGGCTTCGATCGCCCGTGCGGACATGTCTTTTATCGGCACTTGGAAAGATGACATTCGCGTCGATCAGGAAGCGGTCCAGGCTTACATCGGCGGCGAGATTGCACCCAATGCCAATGATCACAGCGGTCGCGACTGGGGTGCATTCGACATTCAGAAAGAAGTCATCGATCTTTGTCCGACTGAATGCATGTGGATGGAAGACAAGAAGCTCATGATCGACAACAAGGAGTGCAACCGCTGCATGCACTGCATCAATGTCATGCCCCGGGCGCTTCGAATTGGAAAGGATACCGGCCTTTCAATCCTGGTCGGTGCCAAAGCCCCGATTCTCGACGGTGCCCAAATGAGCTCCATGCTGGTTCCGTTTATCAAAGCCGAGGAACCCTATGATGAAATCAAGGAAGTCATTGAGGCGATCTGGGATTGGTGGATGGAAGAGGGCAAGAATCGCGAGCGGCTCGGTGAGCTGATGAAACGTCAGGGCTTCCAAAAATTGCTGGAGGTCACCGGTATCGATCCGGATCCGCGTATGGTTCAGGAGCCGCGATCCAACCCGTACATTTTCTGGAAAGAAGACGAAGTACCGGGTGGATTTACGCGTGACATCAACGAATTCAGAAAATATCATCAGAGATAGGGGGTAACGACCATGGCATTTGTATCATCAGGTTACAATCCTGACAAACCGATGGAAGGCAGAATTTCAGATATCGGTCCGCGAAAATACGAGGATTTTTATCCGCCGGTGATTGCCAAAAACAAGGGCAAATGGCTGTATCATGATGTCATTAAACCCGGTGTTCTGGTACATGTGGCTGAATCCGGCGACAAAGTATGGACGGTGCGCTGCGGTGGGGCACGACTCATGAGCACCACCCACATCCGTGAAATCTGCGACATCGCGGAAAAGCACTGCGGCGGCCACTTGCGGTTTACCACCCGCAACAACATCGAGTTTATGGTCGACGACGAAAAGAAAGTCGATCCGTTGATCAAAGACCTTGAGAGCCGAAAATTTGCGGGCGGCAGCTTCAAGTTCCCGGTGGGTGGAACCGGTACAGCCATAACCAACATCGTGCACACCCAGGGCTGGCTCCATTGCCACACACCGGCCACCGATGCTTCCGGTCCGGTAAAGGCCACCATGGACGTGCTCTTTGATTATTTTAAAGAACACAAACTGCCGGCTAAACTGCGCGTGTCTCTGGCCTGCTGCCTGAATATGTGCGGTGCGGTGCATTGTTCCGATATCGCGATCCTGGGATATCATCGCAAACCGCCGATGCTGGATCATGAATATCTGGATAAGATGTGCGAGATCCCGCTGGCCATTGCTGCCTGCCCGACGGCAGCGATTAAGCCGGCCAAGATTGAGATCGAAGGCGAAAAGGTTAACAGTGTGGCCGTCAATGAGCCTCGCTGTATGTTCTGCGGCAACTGTTACACCATGTGTCCCTCCATGCCGCTGGCCGACCAGGAAGGCGACGGGATCGTCATCATGGCCGGAGGCAAGGTGTCCAACCGTATCAGCGCACCGAAGTTTTCCAAGGTGGTTGTGGCGTTTATTCCGAATGAACCGCCGCGCTGGCCCAAAACGACCGACGTCATCAAGCAGATCGTGCAGGCCTATGAAAAAGGCGCCAACAAATACGAGCGTCTGGGTGAATGGGCCGAGCGTATTGGATGGGAAAGATTCTTTGAACAATGTGAACTGGAATTTACCCACCACCTGATCGATGATTTCCGTGATCCGGCCTACTTCACTTGGCGCCAAACCACACAATTTAAGTTTTAAGCGTTTAAACAAACCTGCAGGGGGGCACATACCTTATGGTGCCCCCTGCATTTTACTGAAAAGAGGAAATTATGGCTCTGGATTACGAGGAATCAAAAAATAAAATAGTCGAAAAACTGCAAAAAAAATTAAAAACCAAGTCCAAATTTTATTTTAATGACCTGGCTAAAATTTTAGAAGCCAAGCCCCGCGAGGCCAAGAAGGTGATTAACCGGATGGTGCAGGAAGAGGTTCTGGAATACT